>NZ_JBHTST010000292.1:0-1024 GCF_042794995.1 Streptomyces sp. NPDC056503 | reverse complement strand
AGAGCGAAAATAAAGTATATCCAGCTGCTCATATGGAAACAAGACCGCCAGTATCAGAAACAAGTGCTGTTTTAAAACTGCTTGAGTTTGCATATTGGACTGGTGCAAAGCTTCATATCGTACATGTTTCACATCCTAGAACGTTTGAGCTTATCAATATTTATAAAGGATACGGAGTAGAAGTTACCTCTGAAACTTGTTATCCTTATTTGCTCCTTAATGTTAATGACCTAGAAAAACACGGTCCTAAGGCAAAAAACAATCCGCCATTGCGTAAACCAGAGGAACAGCAAGGACTATGGAAACATCTGCATGCAGGAAATATCGAGATGATTTCTTCCGATCATGCACCATGGCCGAAGGAAACAAAAGATAAAGGAAATGAAAATATCTTTCTAGCTACTTCTGGAATGCCGGGAGTGGAAGTAATGGTCCCGTTAATGTTTAATAGCACTGTTGCCAAGGGCAAGCTGACACCTGTTGAATTTGCCCAAATGATGTCCACACAACCAGCTGAAGTATTCCAAATTCCTAATAAAGGAAAACTAAAGCAGGGATTTGATGCTGACTTTACAATTATAGATCCAAAACAAACCTTTTATATTAATGAAGAACAATTTCAATCAACAGCTAAGTTAAGCCCATTCCACGGCCAACAAGGTAAAGGGAAAATCGTGCAAACAATCGTTAGAGGAAATACAGTTTACGATGGTCACCAAGTAATAGCTGAACCAGGGTATGGCACATTCATTCCAGGATCTGCACGTAAGGAGGTCAGTGAAGTTGTCCTTTAAGAGCTTAATAGATTCCTTGGAGATTATTTTAAGTAAACAATGGGAGGATCTAACGGAAAGTACGATAGAACGCACAAAATGGATCATACTTGATACAGCAGTGGCAGCTTGGGAAGGGACGAGAAACGAAGAGCTGGCTGCTTACCTGGCAGATGCGGCAAGTGAAGAGAAGAATATGTTCCATCCAATACCTATAATCGGAACAGGGTTCTATGCGTCTGGAGCTGACA
>NZ_JBHTST010000291.1:0-1038 GCF_042794995.1 Streptomyces sp. NPDC056503 | reverse complement strand
TCTATCCAAATTTGTAGTTTTTGTGGTGATACAAAGTTTACCAGCCACCCAAAATTATTAACAGAGCTAAAAAGAGAAATTAGGGAATCACAATATCATTTTGTTAAATGAAGAGAAATATGGGGGAACTATCATGATAGGACTTATACAGGTTGGGTTAATACTTTTAGCAATTGTTGTTATTTTATTTTTTACATTTAAAGAGTATAGGATACAAGTTATACGTATGGGTATAGTGTTAGTTGTAACAATATTAGGTTTTGTATATTTGTACTACTTGAATCCAGATGCAACGAGCTTGAAAGATTATCTAAAATAGAAATTAAGATATTAAGGGCGGCAGCACTCACTCCTGATAAGCAGCTGTTCCCCTATCGGTCCACAGCAGCTAACCAGGAGTAGGTGTCGCTACGGCACTAAAAAGCTCGCTAACCACGGACTGTACGGCTATCGCCTACATTCCGTAGGTTCCAGATCTTTTTGCCTTTCAGGCCGCACCGCACGAGCCGAAGACCGTTAAAAACCCAAAACCTTAAACCCGAAGGATAGCAGGCTACCGCCTGCTTTTTATTATGGCATTTTTCCCCTTTTGCCTTCCGTATGGTATTGATTCGCACGGCCACTAAGGCTGCAGCAGGCAGGACACCCGAACCTTTCCTGCTGCAGCCAAAGTGGCCGAGGGAACAGGTCAAGGGGCCAAAAACTTTTTCGCTTTAAGAGCAAAACCGGAAGCGAAAAACTTTTCGTCTTTAACCCTTGACCCATTCCCTATGCGATCAATTCATACTCCATGTCAAAACGGGAAAAATAATTCCCTTTTGGGAACTGCCTTCCATCCGGAAGACAAAAGAAAAATGAGGTGAAACCCAAAACATTAAAAGAAAAAACATATGCTAAAATAAGTAAAAAAGGCTTGAATACATAAAAACAATGGATAAGGGAGGGGAATGTGTCATATATGACATAAATTGTTTAACATTTTATTGCATATATGATATTATAATGGTAAAGATAAATAAGAAGGCAAAAGTAATCTCT
>NZ_JBHTST010000290.1:0-1046 GCF_042794995.1 Streptomyces sp. NPDC056503 | reverse complement strand
GTATTGAAGAACAGGGAGGTAGCTTGACCTTTTGAAACCACTTTTTCAAAGGTTTGTCCATTGTCTTTAGAGAGAAATACCCCACTCTGGGTTCCAATCGCCAGCATAGCCTCGTTTGAAGGATGAACAGCTATCGCAGTCGGTTCCTCACTAATTCCTTTCATGGCACTTTTTGTCCATGTTTTGGCCTCATCAATTGAATAGTAAAGACCCGTAGAATCCATTCTTGAGTTAGGTTGCGGGTTTATCACGTAAATGGCATGTGTTTGGTATCCAACGCTCATCAAGTGAAAGTCTATTTCCCCATAGAGGTCTAACGTTTCAAAGGTTTTTCCTTCATCTGTACTTTTGACAATTCCAAAAGGATTCTTCTTATCTGACCCAGGAGCAGGATGTCCACTACTGTAAAAACCATCATCTACAGCAGAAAATCCCATATAATCATGCTTTTCTCCTTCAGCACTACCCCAGTGCCCTTCTGAATACGTTTTTAATCCATCATGCGCAGGAATGATCATTTGTTTTCCATCCGTGGAATATCCTAAACCGTGTATATGTTCCAGGTATGTTCCTTTGCCTACAGTCAATTTGTCTCCCATAACGGATAGGCTTCCGGTGATCACAACCCCTACAAGAGATAATATCCATCCCCATTTTAATACTTGTAGGTTCTTCTCTAACCGTTGTCGTTTGATTCGGTCCTCTTTTTTCTTTACACTTTTTAGACCCTGTACTTTCTTTTTCATCACCATATAGAAAGCAACAAACAAGATGAATAATAAGCCCATTGCCAGCAGTCCATAGGTGCTCTTGGGTAATCCCGACTGTGGTTCCTCCACTCCTCCATGGGCAAAGGCCTTACTCGGTAGTAGGGCTAAGCCTACACTGATTAGATAAACTAGAGATTTGAAATTTTGCATTTATGAGTCTCTCCTCTTCCTTTTTATTACGTAATAAGTAATTCCTACACCAAGGGCCGGTATGCCTATCCAAAGACAGATTTGGAGGAAATTGGTCAAATAGGGGCGAATGGAACCAGTATCCAT
>NZ_JBHTST010000289.1:0-1068 GCF_042794995.1 Streptomyces sp. NPDC056503 | reverse complement strand
ATTATTTATCGAGAAAAGATTGTAGAAAAGGAAATAGAACGAATTTCTTTTACTTCTATTCCACCCAAATTAATTGTAATTGGTTCTCTTTGGGCGGGGGCAGGATCTACGACAATATCAGTGAACCTAGCAAGGGCAATAGCTTCAAGGGGTTTACAAGAGTCTTTGGTTGAGTATCCAACACAAAAACCTTATCTATTTGATTATCTAGATATCCATAACAAAGAAGATGAGGAAAGGGGGAAAATATACTTTGACCATGCTCAACTTATTAAAAGTGATGGTCATTTTACAAGAGACCGTAATTGGAATGAGAAAGGAATATCATGGTATGTAAATGATTCTAGATTTCCACCTGTAAAGAATTTCTCCTTTGATGAACTACTTAAACTTATATATTCTATTTCAACTCCTATCAAAATAATTGACATATCAACTAAATGGAATGACCCAACTATAAGAGATTTATTACACCAGGCAGATGAAATATTTATTTGCGTTGAGCCAGATCCTATAAAAGTTGATTGGTTGGCCCAAATCAGCATTAATGGGCAAAAAACAGATTTTCAAAGGATAGAAAATAGGATTATTGATTATCTTACAGAGATGGAAAATATAAATGGAGTTAGTTTTCAATATATTACTACAAAGGTCAATGATTCAATTGATATGAAAGAATGGCATGAAGATTTTATTTTTAAAGAGTCCTTAGTACTTTTAGACAACATACCATATGAAGATCATTTGAGGTGTGTATGGAAGTCGACATTTCTATATGATAATCCCTACTACAAAGAAATGTTTGAATATGCTTTTAAGCCAATTTTCAAGAGAGTATTGCCATTAGAATTTCATTTACTAGAACAGGATAAGCAACAAAAGAAAAGTATAAAAAATATATTTGCAAACTTAATAAAAAAAGGTGAGGGATAAATAAAGAATGAAAAAGAAATCAATTGCTGTTTTTACTGCAGGCTTAATATTAATGGTAGGTGTAGCATTTATATTTGTTTATGAGTATTACATTGAACCTAAGGTAAATACAGTTCCGGTTGTAGTCGCTGCGAG
>NZ_JBHTST010000288.1:0-1081 GCF_042794995.1 Streptomyces sp. NPDC056503 | reverse complement strand
GTTTTTCTCTGAGTTGTGTTTCACTTTTGATAGGTAGTCTTTTATCCCTCATTATTACACCCTCATTACATTATATTTAGAGAGTTAATGGTTAACTGTTTAATTCCCACATTCCACTTATAGTAGAAAGGTTCATTTAGACTAACTTTCTTGTGAGTTATGGATAAGTACCCGACTGGTCCCCTTCGCTCCATAAGAGTTACCCCATTTCTTCACTACTACGGGACCGCTGCCACTCAATTATTTCTCTAATGGCTCCTCTTAAGCCTTGAATTAATTGAGCTTCCCACGTTCCTCTATTCCTATCCCTTATTTTACTGTGCCTTAGATTCTTACTTTACGCCGACGATACTCACCAACCTTGATTAACCGTAACATGTTGGCTCGTCATTACTAGCAACTACGACACTAGTAAGACGTGGAATCATACATATTCCCATATTCATATAGTTCATCCATTCTCGTGGTTTTCTTCCTTTGACCTATATTAAGAAGAAGATTCGGTGACGACGCTTCAAACATAAGTTCCTTGCGTAATCATAGCTCAGTTTTTAAGGACTACCGCATTATTTTGATTGTTTATAGGTACAACCTCAAATTACGACTTTACCTAGCTCTACACCATTTACCCAAGAGGGGGTATCTAGCATATAGGAGTATCATAGTCAGGAGATTTTGGATAAAATCGGTTATTTCTCCTGGATAGGGATTTCACCTATCAAATTGGAATAGAAGTTAGGCTTATATACATTCATAAGCCCTTCAATTTCACGCTACCGCGTTTATATGAGAACGTGGCGCACCATAATTCCCGAACTGAACGCCTCTATATCCGAAAAAGGATATTATGTCTTCTGGTTTTTGTATACTACTTGGACTTCCTCCTTTTCTATCAGGACGTTCTGGTAAGTCCCTTAACCATGAAGAGGATTTTTTCTTTGGTTTAGAAACAGACTTTTTAGTTAATAACTCTTCCCAGCTGTTTATTAGAAAGGCTGTTTTAAAACTACTTCGAAACCCACCTTTTAAATAGAAGTCTCTAAATTTAGATCCAAGAACACCTAAGCGAGCAGGACCATTA
>NZ_JBHTST010000287.1:0-1129 GCF_042794995.1 Streptomyces sp. NPDC056503 | reverse complement strand
CTAGTGACCTGAGTCGGAGATTCGTCGTTAGTTGGGCATGAGTCGTCCGGGTCCGAAGATTCCGCCGTTGTCTGTCACTGATGCCCAGAGGGCGGTGCTGGAGGGCTGGTTACGCCGCCGGACGACGGCTCAGGCTCTGGCTCAGAGGTCGCGGATCGTGCTGGAGTGCGCCGATGGCCACTCGATCATGGAAGTGTCCCGCCGGCTGCGGATCACTCCGGACACGGTCCGCACCTGGCGGCGCCGGTTCATCGAACGCGGCCTGGACGGTTTGTGCGACGACCCGAGGCCCGGCGTCCCCAGGAAGATCACCGACGCCGACGTCGAGCGGGTCATCGTCAAGACGCTCGAGGAGACACCGAAGAACGCCACCCATTGGTCGACCAGGTCGATGGCGGCGGCGACGGGCATGTCGCAGTCGACGGTCTCGCGGATCTGGCGGGCGTTCGCCCTGGCGCCGCACCGGTCGCAGACCTTCAAGCTGTCCACGGACCCGTTGTTCATCGACAAGGTCCGTGACGTCGTCGGCCTCTACCTCGACCCGCCGGAGAAGGCCCTCGTCCTCTGCGTGGACGAGAAGTCGCAGATCCAGGCCCTGGACCGGTCCCAGCCAGTCCTGCCGATGATGCCCGGGGTTCCCGAACGCCGCAGCCACGACTACGTCCGGGCCGGCACCACCACTCTCTTCGCCGCGCTCGAGGTCGCCACCGGCAAGGTCATCGGATCCCTCCACCGCCGCCACCGGGCGGCAGAGTTCAAGAAGTTCCTCACGAAGCTGGACAAGGAAGTCCCGGCTGATCTGCAGGTTCATCTGATCCTGGACAACTACGCGACGCACAAGACGCCCGACATCAAGAAGTGGCTGCTGGCCCATCCGCGGTTCCACCTGCACTTCACGCCGACCAGCGCGTCCTGGCTGAACCTGGTGGAGCGGTGGTTCGCCGAGCTGACCCAGAAGAAGCTCAAGCGCGGCGTCCACCGCTCCGTCCAGGCCCTCGAACGCGACATCCGAGCCTGGCTCGCCGACTGGAACGAGCACCCCAGACCGTTCGTCTGGACGAAGACCGCCGACGAGATCCTCGACAAAGTCGCCGCCTACTGCCGACGAATCTCTGACTCAGGTCACTAG
>NZ_JBHTST010000286.1:0-1172 GCF_042794995.1 Streptomyces sp. NPDC056503 | reverse complement strand
GTCAGAAGGCTGTCACAGCTGCCATGTCGGAGGCTCGCGGATATCCCGGCTCACCTGGGTACAACCCGGCCAGCGTTTACGGGACAGCCCTTAGGTCGGCAGCGGTGATAAGGCCGTCACGGTAGTCCTCCAAAAGTTTGCGAAGCACGTGCTCTTGCTGCCACGCCGTAGGAGGTTGCGGTGCGCCTAGGACTTCTTCCGGCTCAGAGTGAGAGCCGAACTCCCCCTTCGCGCTTCCATCACGGCGGTGGCTGGACACCTCACCCCAGAATCCGTCAAGGACCTCATTTCGATAGCGCTCGTCTGTGAGTGGGGACAAACCGAACTTGCTGGCGTGCAGCCTCAACTCGGCGTACAGAGGCTGGGGAACTCGCGGGTGCTGCGCCACCAGACTCGACAAGTGATCTGGATCAGTCAGTCGGCTAATCCACCGCCGGGCGAAGATTTGGCCGACCGTGACGGGTTTGGCAAGCGCGGCTCGGCGGTTGTCCTCTGCCTGATCGATCATGCTCTGTGCCTCGTTGGTCAGCGCAGCGAGAGTGGGCAGCTCAGCTTGCGGTGGCACCCCTTCTTCCTTGAGCCACTCCATGACGGGTCCAAGAACGTCGCCCAGGCCGCGTTCGGGGATCTGCCGACCGACGGGTTCAGTGTCGTCCAGGCCGCGCTCTGGGGCTTCCGCCACTGGTTCATCTTGCGGGCCCGCCCCCCGTGGGTCGAGTGGGCGGTGTACCGGCTCATCCTCTGCCGGGTTACGTGTCTGCTGTTCGTCGCCTCCTCCAGACGAGGACGTATCTGCCCCCGCAGCAGCGACCCAAAGGCTATGGAACCGCTTCACTTCGGCTGAGGTGTCGATTCCAGGCACCTGGTGCGCGAGCTCCCTCACCAGCACCTGGACGAGACCCCAGGCAGGCAGTCGGGGCTTGGTGAAAGCGTCGTGGATCCGGCTCGAACTGGCCACTCCAACACCGAGCCCGCGGGACAGATCGCGCACCGAAGGCCATCCCGCTCGCCGATGGAGCGCGTGCAGTTCATCGCTCAGCTGCTTGCGCGGCCCGTGAGGCAGCGCAGGGGGCGTGAGTCTAAGGGCTGTCCCGTAAATGATCTCCGAGTCGCCTCGGGCATGGTTGATCGCGGTCAAGCCCGTTGATCTATCCGGTGAGGGCGAGGTTGTG
>NZ_JBHTST010000285.1:0-1173 GCF_042794995.1 Streptomyces sp. NPDC056503 | reverse complement strand
CAAAGGGGAACCGGCCCTGCGGCGGGGGATAGGTGTGAGGCCGGTGAAGGGAGGGCGCGGCGGTGGGCTCAGGCCAGCTTCAGCTCGTAGCCGAGCTGTCGGGCCAGGCCGAGCTCCTGGCACATGTACCACATGTCGGTGATCTTGCCCTCGTCGTTGAAGTGCAGGACCGTGATCTCGTCCCACTCCACTCGCTTGCCCGTGGCTGGCGCGCCCGCGAAGGTGCCGGAGTGCAGCGCCGTCATGTGGAACTTCATCAGCACGGTGTTGCCGTTGGCGACCACGTCCGTCGCCTTTGAGGTCTTGTCGCTGAGCCCCTCCGACAGCTGCTTCCAGCCGGTCTCCAGCCACTCGATGAAGTTGCCGCTCTGCGGGATGTCGCTGTCGGTGGCGGCGTAGAGGTCGGCGAAGCCGGCCCGGGTGATCGGGGCGTCGGGAGTGACCAGCGAGCGCATGAGGTCCCAGTCGAGGTTCGGCATCGCCTCTTCGAGCAGCTTCTTGGTGGTGGCGATGTTGCGTTCGGCAGCGGCGTCGGTCATGACGTTCCTCATCTCTGTGAGCCGGAGTGTGTGCCGCCGGCAGCCCGGTACTCCCGGGCTTCTCCCGGCGGCACTCTCCAAGTGTTGGCCCAGAGAGACCGTGCCAGCCTCCTGAGCCTGGCCCAGCCAGTCCCAGGCTCAGGAGGCCCTGGGTGCTCTTCTCGCACGCTCGCCCAAGGAATACCGCTCACTATGAATGACGCTCCCTGCCAGCTGAGCAGACCCCGTGGAGTCCCGAGCGGCGCGAGGCGTACGCGAACGACCAGGACAGCCCCGACACCCTGATCGCCGTCACCGCCGCCTCCAACCGCTCGAAGGCGGACAAGGACCCGTCCGAATGGCTGCCCACGGACGCTACCTACCACTGCACCTACGCCGCGACCTGGGTCGGCACCAAGCTGCGCTGGGACCTCGCCGCCGACGAGGCCGAGCGCGACGCCCTTCTCGGGCTCGCAGAGGACTGCCCCACGGCCGTCGTCACCTACGAGCCGGCGCCGTAGCCGCCTGGCCCCTGTTGCTCGGTGTCCCGCACAAAACGGGGCACTGGGCTGATTCCGTTATGAACCCGCACGTCCATGAGGAACGTGCGGGTTCTGACCGGGGCCGCGAGCATGGGCTACCGCTTCACGGATGC
>NZ_JBHTST010000284.1:460-1230 GCF_042794995.1 Streptomyces sp. NPDC056503 | reverse complement strand
ATTGTTAAAGTTGTATGTCACATCATCACTCCCTTATAAAAGGGAGCGTTAGCCCCCTTCTACTATTCAATCAAGCTATTAAAATGGCACATCATCATCTGAGATCTTAATCTCACCTGCAGGTGCTTCTGCTTCCGAGACTTTAAATCCATTTACTTGTGGGTACGTCTTGCCGTTATATTCACGTTCACCAACCACTAATCGAAGATGTTTATTCATAAAAGTATCTGCCCACTCTTTGTATGAAGAAAATTGAACACCATTTGGGAACTGAGCTGCTTTTGATGCTGCTTGGAATCTCCAAGTTGTATTATCAGAAACAATGAAGTTATCGAATAAAAGTTTTTGTCCTTGGCATGGCTGATCTACATCCGAACGAATCTCATAATCAACAACGACCATCTTTTTCTTAGTTGATGATTCTTTTTGCTCATAATTTACAACAATAACTTCATACTCACCTGGTTTAATGGGTTCAAAATCTTGTCCTGCTTTATCGTAATCTACTGTAAACATGTATAATTCCTCCTATTATTTAAATTCTGCTAGCCTGTCTAAGGCTGCTTCTGCAAGTTTGATATTGAAGTTTTCGAGTTTAATATCTGCTTTAAATTCGAACTCCTCCACTTTCTTCTTAGCTTCTGGCTTTCTTGCTGCAATAGCCTTGACTTGCTCAATCAGCTGCAGTCTTTTAGATTCTTCCTCGGCTTTTACATCAATTCCAAGCTCTAACCATCGATATAGCTTACGGCCAACATCAACAGTAATCT
>NZ_JBHTST010000284.1:0-450 GCF_042794995.1 Streptomyces sp. NPDC056503 | reverse complement strand
CAATGTCGATAACGAAATTCAACATAAACTCATATTCCATTTCTTCTTTTTGAACTGGTTTAGTACCGACTTTTCTTGGTGCCATTTTCCCTTCACTGTTAGGCTCCACTACATATTCTGTTTTGGTTCTAAACGTAACCAGAATATGTACATTATTTTGAGTCAATGTCTTGATTAACTTAGTTGTCTCAGGAGCAAGCTTTCCCCAGTTTTGAAAAGAGTTACCTGACATTTGGCCATGAGTCTCAACTATTCCACCTTCACCCATCCAGTTATGGGATATGGAATCAATAATGATTACTTCTGCACCTGCATTTTTCATTGCCAGTACTGCAGAGTTATATCTTTCTGTTGAATAGGGTGGTCCAAAATCAATATGACGGAAACTTCCAATACTCATATCTCCAATTTGCAGGTTTGCATAAAGTTTTGACCTTCTGTGTTCAGTAT
>NZ_JBHTST010000283.1:0-1272 GCF_042794995.1 Streptomyces sp. NPDC056503 | reverse complement strand
GGTGTCGTCTCCGGGCCCTCGGACCGGGTGGTGGGCGATACTGGGATCGAACCAGTGACCCCTTCGGTGTGAACGAAGTGCTCTCCCGCTGAGCTAATCGCCCCGGTGCACCGCAAACATTACCGCATGTCAGCGGGGCTTCCGAACCACCCTCGGGTCACTCGTCGATCTTCCAGGGCATGACGATGCCGAACTTCCAGAGGTACCAGCCGAGCAGCGCGGCGATGATCACCAGGCCGATGACGGTGAGGGTGATGTTGCGCCGCCGGACCTTGGGGTCGAGGGCGCGCTGGGCGGCCTCGGTGACCTTGCGCTTGGTCCAGCGCAGGACGATCTGCGCCCAGACGAACTCGGTGGCCCAGATCGCCATGCCGCCGAAGATGACGAGCCAGCCCGGGCCCGGGAAGACGAGCATCAGGATGCCGGCCACGATCACGGCGAGTCCGACGATGAACACGCCGACCTGCCAGCTCAGGTGCAGTCCCCGGCGGGCCTTGATGAACTCCGGCGCCCGGGATCCCAGTTCAGCCTGCTCGGCGGGCTGGGACTCGGGGGCGCGCTCGTCACTCTCCGCATTCATGATGCCAATTTACCCGACTCACCGGCCTCACCGGTATGGCGGTATTACCGAAAGTTACATACCGCCATACGAGCTACCTGAACGATCACAAAACCGACAGAGGGGTTTACAACGGCACCGGAGGTGGCATGTCGATTTCGCCGACGTGCGAATCCCCGAGCGCACACTGAGCGAAAGGCCCTGGCGCTTATGAACACCGTGGTGAGCTGCGAGCTGCACCTGCGCCTCGTTGTGTCGAGCGAGTCCTCACTGCCTGTACCCGCGGGCCTGCGGTATGACACGGCGGATCCGTACGCCGTGCACGCCACCTTCCACACCGGAGCCGAGGAGACGGTCGAGTGGGTCTTCGCCCGCGACCTTCTCGCCGAGGGGCTGCACCGGCCCACCGGCACGGGCGACGTCCGGGTCTGGCCTTCCCGTAGTCACGGCCAGGGAGTCGTCTGCATCGCGCTGAGCTCGCCCGAGGGCGAAGCTCTGCTGGAGGCCCCCGCCCGGGCCCTGGAGTCGTTCCTCAAGCGGACCGACGCCGCGGTGCCACCCGGCACCGAGCACCGGCACTTCGACCTCGATACGGAGCTGTCCCACATCCTGGCCGACAGCTGAGCCAGGGCATAGGCCGCACGGCGTCGTCCGACTCGGGGCGACGGCGCCGCGCGGCCTGCCACACCCGCACGACCTCCGGCGTCCTTCAC
>NZ_JBHTST010000282.1:0-1276 GCF_042794995.1 Streptomyces sp. NPDC056503 | reverse complement strand
GTGCAGAAGCGATAGGAGATATTTTATACCGGCTAGATAAAACAAGTAAGGAGGAAGCTTTGAAAATCATTGAAGCAGAATCCGAAGTATTCTCTTATCAATATTATGAGCAACAACTCCAAAATTCAGGGAAAAGAAAAACAGCATATTTTACTTATTACGCTTTAGCATCGGTCATGGTTTTTATATGGCTACTTTATTTAATGTTAGAAATGACTAAAGATTCAGTAACAACAAATCCATTTTAAGGGGGTGAGTGGTACTCATGGAAAAGTTCGTAGCTGCACTATTGTTTATCGTACTTGCTTGTTTTATCTTTGTTAACATGTTCCAAGGCGACATGACTGACTCAATCGGTGGTAAAACACAACAAACTACGGAAGTTATTGACGGAACAAATGTAGAATAACCCATAAATAAGCCATTGAGATAAGATTACCTCAATGGCTTATTTTATAGGAAATAATGTAATAGAGAAGCAGGAGGGTTGTATGGAAAAATTTCTAGTTTTTCTATTGTGTTTGCCTTTAGTCGTGTTAACCACTTTTCAAGGCCCTTTAATACAGAATGCTAGTATGGTAGAAGAAACTATTACTTTAGCTTTATATGAAGGTCAGAAAGAAGCAGCGCTTCAAGGTAGGTACGATAATGAAATATATAATCAAATAAAGGATTATCTTGTTGAACTACATCACTATGATAGAGATAGCATAGAAGTTAAAGGGACGGAAACACTCACAGCAAGGGGAGAAGAAATGAGGATTTCTATTACAGTACCGAAACCTCAAACCAATGTTTTAGAGATGTTCCAATTTAGTAACGATAAACCTTTTACAAAAGAAAAATATATTATGAGCGAGTATAGGTGATAGTATATGTATGATTTTATACGTGTATTCGCAATTATTTTAGTGATGATTTTTTCAATGGTACAAAGTGCTAATATATCTGTTTATGCGAGATCCAGTAAATATCTAAAAGAAGATATTGAGGTAGCGGCGCATGATGCTGCATTACAAATTGATCCGGAAGAAATGTCTAATGGTGATTTTGTAATTGATAAGGATAAGGCGAAGGAAGCCTTTAATAATACTTTTCAAAAGAATACTGGAATGGTAGCTGGTGATTATAAAATATTAACATTTGAGATTTTCGATGATTCTAATTCAACTTTTCCTTTAAAGTATAAACATCCAACTTATGACGTTGAAGATATATTTTTGGGACCTTCTGTATTTGCTATAGTAGAAACGAAGTCAAATAAATACTTTAATGC
>NZ_JBHTST010000281.1:0-1286 GCF_042794995.1 Streptomyces sp. NPDC056503 | reverse complement strand
CTAAGGGCTGTCCCGTAAATGATCTCCGAGTCGCCTCGGGCATGGTTGATCGCGGTCAAGCCCGTTGATCTATCCGGTGAGGGCGAGGTTGTGCATCCGGGCGATGCCGAGCATGGCGTGGTGGACGCCGTCGCCTCTGAGGCGGCAGTCGCGGAGGATCTTCCAGGTCTTCATACGAGCGAAGACGTGCTCGACGCGGGCCCGGACCTGCTTGTGGGACTTGTTGTGGTCCTCCTTCCACTCCGGGAGTTCAGTCTGGCCGCGCTTGCGGCGGTGCGGGATGACCAGGCCGGTGCCCAGGTATCCGCCGTCGGCGATCGTGAGGGTCTTGCCGACGGTGGCCTTGGCGCCGGACTCCTCCCACGCCTTGCAGTCGTTGCGGTTCCCGGCGAGCGGCCGCCCGACCACGACGACCAGGCGGGTGTCGGCATCGATGACGACCTGGTGGTTGGTGGAGTACCGATAGTTCTTCGACTGCTCGGCGATGGTGTGGTCGCGGGTGGGGACCAGGGTGCCGTCCACGATGAGCACGGTGTCCTTGGCGAACCGCTTACGGGGCCGGAGCGCGAACATCGGCCCGAGGTGGTCGATGATGCGGTCCGCCGCCGACTTCGAGACCCCGAACAGCGGCGCGAGCTGCCGCATGGTTAGGTTCGTGCGCCAGTACGCCGCGACCAGCAGGGCTCGGTCCTCCAGCGGAAGACTCCATGGCCGGCCCTTGCGGACCACGTCGGCACCCTCGCGCCGCAGAACCGTCACCAGCTTCCCGAAGGCGCGAGGGGTCAGCCCGGAGAACGGGGCTATCCAGGAAGGCTCCGACGCCGTGATCACACCAGCCACTGCGTGATCATTCCACTGCTTCAGGTTCCCCCTGTTCGAACGCGATGCGGCAGCGTTCTACCTGGTCGGCGACCTGCTCCATGAACCAACGCATGATCTCGTAGGGGACAACGCGCTCGTCAGGGCTCCAGATGCGGACGGTCGGTTGCAGGCTGGGGTCCTCGTCTGGGACAAGCGCTACCAAGAAGGCAGCGCCGGGCAAGTGGGTCACCACAGCGTCGCGGTTCTCGGCCCCCTCGGCCGACGCCGGCACAGCCTCGCTCAGCTCCACAGCCCAGGCATCGTCGGGCAAGGCGTAGTGGAACAGCACGGCGTAGTGACGGCCTGCATGTTCTCGCAGCTCCCATGGCATGTCAGAAGGCTGTCACAGCTGCCATGTCGGAGGCTCGCGGATATCCCGGCTCACCTGGGTACAACCCGGCCAGCGTTTACGGGACAGCCCTTAG
>NZ_JBHTST010000280.1:0-1327 GCF_042794995.1 Streptomyces sp. NPDC056503 | reverse complement strand
GGTGAACAACAAGCTAAGGAAGATGTTGAATATCTAACAACAAACTCAAAAGGTGAACTAATGTATGGAGATGAGATCCTATATGTTGGTGCTGGTAACGAAAAAATACCTGCAAAACTTGATAACCTTATGAAAAATGGAGTACAACAGAAACTATCTTTTGCATCTGAAGTTAAATCAGTTATATTTGGTCGGAATGTAAGTGCTGCTTCTGCACCTGACATTGAGTATAAAGGGCAGATTAGTTACGGTGGTTCAGTCGTTGGAGATTTTCGAGTAAACGGGGAACAAGCTTTTTGTATAGAGCATGAAAAACCAACACCAGCAACTGGAGCCTCATACCAAACACCCTTACCTTACGATAATGCTAAGATTGCGAGAGCGTTGTATTTTGGTTGGGGTGGACCTGAGAATATCTTTGGAAGCGATAAAAACAGGGGGATTGTAGTAACATCTTTAATTTTATCACGTTTGTACGATGGTAATTATGCAGGTGGACAAAGTCTCTCAGGATATGACAAACTGTGGGATTTATCGCAAAGCGGTGAGATACCTGATGATGACATATCAATGTACAGAGAAAAGCTAACTATAAATTTTGAAGATGGTGTACAAAAAACACAAGCAACTAAGTACCAAGCAGATAAGAACAATACTTTAACATTCAGTATTCCAGATGAAGTTAAACTTGTAAATGAAACAACAGGGAAAACAAAACGTGGTGGTTCTGTAACAGTAGCAGGCGGAGACTGGTTCCACTTTGAGGCACCATCTGATTACGCAGGTAAGATAGATACAGGAGAAAAAGCTGGTAGCCTAAAAGGTTATAGACCAATAGTATCTAAACCTAAGTCGACAGGTTATCAGACGTTAGGTTATGGTGAGTGGTTTACTGATCCTAATAATACTGTACGTATTCAAGCGCAGTTTGAAAAGCAGGAAGTAACCATGTGGATTGACCACAAGGATAGACAAACTGGAGAAAAGATATTAGGGGAGAAGAAAACAGTCACCATCGGAGATAGTTATACAGTATCTTCTAAAACTGGTCTTAAATCTGATGGGAAGGAAGCAATTTTAGATGATGATCAGTCTAAGAAGGGGACTGTTCCAGATAAGAACTTCACTGTAACGTTCTATTACACAACGGCATGGGATGTTAGAGCAGAATACAAAGACTTTCAAACAGGTGAAACCATTAGAAAAACAGATACAATTGGAACGTACAAAGTAGGCAAGAAGTACAGTTTTAATGCCAGAACAGATATTACTTATAACGATATTGCCTATAAGTTAAGAGGTTCTGCGGCGAAGTCAGGAACCATGC
>NZ_JBHTST010000279.1:0-1350 GCF_042794995.1 Streptomyces sp. NPDC056503 | reverse complement strand
TGTCAGAAGGCTGTCACAGCTGCCATGTCGGAGGCTCGCGGATATCCCGGCTCACCTGGGTACAACCCGGCCAGCGTTTACGGGACAGCCCTTAGTCTCGTCGCTCCCGGGTTTCCCCAGACGGCGTATCCGCACTGCTGGCCCTGCGCTAGAAGACAGGCTGGGGTCGTCTCGCAACTGTCACAGGCAAGGAGTAAGAAGGAATGGTAACTAGTAGCCCCTCGGTTGCGTTCCTCGCAAAAATCGAGCACGGATGCCTGATCTTGCAGGATGCAGGAAGTGAGGATGATGTCAGCGACTGGGATCCGACGTCTAGCAGCTGGTATCGAGAGGGTAGTTCACTCATCTTCAGCGTTCAGGCCGGTGTCGATGGTCCGGTCGAATGTGAGGTGTGGAAGTCAGCTCCCCTTACGGTGCTTCCTTCAAAACTGTTCGAGGCGTCGCTGGCATGTTCGTCCGGATGGCTCGTATTGCACGATGCGAACGATCATGTTCGGATGCAATTTTCGGGGTTCCGTGACTCCGTGATCTGCTCGGTAATGGTGGATGATCCACAATTTCCGTCAAAGGTTCAGATCTTGCTGAGTGCGGAAGGCGAATAGCTTCCTGGTGTCTGCAGGAACGGGCGAGGTTCTCTTCGGGGATCTCACCGGTTTCCCGCATGCGGCGTGAGGGCGTCGTTCCACTGGGGGATGTCGACCTTCCCGCGTAATTCCGAACTGCAAAGTTGAAGCCCCGTCAGGTGCGTCCTGGCGGGGCTTCTGCATGGGGTGACGGCAGTAGTTGACGGCAACGTGAGCGGACGGTGGCTGCGTACAGCGGCGGGTCATCGCAGGACCGGCTCCGCGTCCGGCTCGCGGTCGGGCTGGAGCGTCCAGGTCTCGTACCGCAGGACCGAGCGAGGGGGCACGTCCCCACGGGCCTTGACTCTAGATCTTGGACGCTTGAGATATGGATCTTGAGGGTCTGAGAACGGACATCTTGTGGTCATGCAGCACTATCCGCTGGAGTGGTCGCGGTCGCGTTGTACGAGTCGCGGCCTGGAGCGGTGATCCGGTCGGTCGCCGCTGATCTGGGGGTCAACCCGGAGACGCTGCGGAACTGGGTTCGGGTGGCCGGAGCGAGTAGGCCCGGGGACGTCGGGCGGAGGCGCCGGCCGAGCCGCCCACGCCGTTGGAGGCGGAGAACGACGCCCTGCGCAGGAAGGTCCGCGAGCTGGAGGAGGAACGCGAGATCCTGCGGAAGGCGGTGTCAGTGAGCCTTTTCCAACCTCACGCTGACGCGTGGTGAAGGACGAGGACGGCCTGGACGATCGCTGTGATGTGGTTGGTGCTGCAGCGGAGCTTCCGT
>NZ_JBHTST010000278.1:0-1388 GCF_042794995.1 Streptomyces sp. NPDC056503 | reverse complement strand
CCTCTTTTCCGTGCCGGGCGTCCTTCCGTCCCCGCGTGGGAGTCAGTCCCCGCTGGAGTACCGCGTACGGACCCACAGGGGCAGGGCGAACCAGCAGATCAGGTACCAGGTGAGGACGCCGGCGACCAGCCAGGGCACGTACGGGTCGTGCGTCGCCACCCTCAGGATGAGGAAGAGGGCGGCCGTCAGCGTCGCGAGGAGGAGCAGGATCCCGGTGAAGGTGAGCCGGGAGGCCCAGACGACGGCGTGCGGCTTGACCTGCCGCCCCGACACGATCCGGTGGAAGGAGACGGGACCGATCAGGGCGCCCGTCGCCAGCGAACCGAGGACGACGGTGACGAGGTAGATCGTCTTGTCGGTCTGCGCCAGCTCGTGGAAGAGCGGGGTGAACACCACCGTGAGGAGGAAGCCGAGGAGGATCTGGACGCCGGTCTGGGCGACCCGGATCTCCTGGAGGAGCTCCTGCCAGCGCCGGTCCGCGCGTTCCTCCTCCGTCTCGCTCCGCCCGTCCGGGCCGTCGGCCGACCCTCCGTCGTTCGCGTCGCGCCGCACCTCGTCGTTCGCGTCGCGCCGCACCTCGTCGTTCGCGTCGCGCCGCACCTCGTCGCGCTCGTCCTGCGGCGTACCGTCTTCTCGTCCGTCCACGAAGATCCTCCTGTGAAGTCCGGGCGGGAGCGGACCCCGCACCGGCCTGGTCCGGCGGCGCTCGCCCATCATCGGACGCGGGCGCCCCGGAGGCGGCGCACCGCGCGGGCCAGGGGCGTCCGCCTCCGGGCCGGCAGGGCGGAAGCCCCCGGGAATCACCGGGGGCTTCCGGCCGCGGCAGGGTGCCGCGTGAGGCACCGCGCGGGCGGGCCGCCCCTCGTCCACGGCGAGGACCGCCCGGGCCGGCGCCGCGGACGGCGGGGCCCTCCGGCCACCGCCTCGTCCCGTCCCGTCCGCGCGGCGCGGCGGGGGGTCGCGGCGGGATGCTGCGCGTGGTTCCACCGCTCCGGCCCGTGGCGCTGGGGCCCTCGGACGGGACTGCGGACTTCCGCGACGGCGTCGTCGCCGGAAGGCCTGTCGGGCGAGCGATCGGTGCCGCGGGGACGCGTCGTGCCGCCCCTGCGGACACCGGTCCTCGGCGGGATGCGGGCCGCCACGAACGTGGCGGGGTTCGCCGCTCGGACGTGGCCTCCGGCCGGGTTCGCCATGGCCGCCGTCCCGCCGGACCTCGTCGCCCGACCGTCCGTCACCGCTCTTTCGGTGCCTTTCCGTTCGCCTTGCCGCTCGGCGGGCCGTCAAACCCGAAGGGCCCGGTCTTTCGGACGCCGGACGCCGGGCGTCGACGCCGGCGGGGTCGCGGCGAACGCGCGACCGCCCCGCACCGGAGGGGGCCGGTGCGGGGC
>NZ_JBHTST010000277.1:0-1407 GCF_042794995.1 Streptomyces sp. NPDC056503 | reverse complement strand
GCACGCGCACCAGCCACTTCGCAGCACTCGGCCCCGCCGAGCCAATGCTCAGCGGGGCCGAGTAGCGCCACCCCCGAATTAACCAACAGCGTCGGATCTCTTCCGGGCGGGGTGTTGCCGTTCCCTGCCCGAAACCCTCACCCTCTCGGGAGACCGACCACCGTGCGCCGATACCGCTACCGCTGCACCATCTGCCGCACCACCAGCCCCGTCGTCCTCGACCTCGACGACCTGGACGCCGAAGGTGACGCCCACCGCCAGGCCGTTCACGGCGGCCACTTCCCCGACGGTGAAGTGGCCGGCGAGATAGACCGCCAGGGCCGCTGGTACGCCGCCCTGTCCCCGCTGGCCGTTCTTCACGCCCGCATCGCCGACGGCCTCAGTGACCTCCGCGACGAGAAGACGATGGGCCACTACTGGTGGGCCAGCGCCGGCTCCGCCCTCCTGATCGGCGGCTCGGCCGCCCTCATCGCCCTCGTCGTCTCCGCCGCCCTCTGACACAGGCTCCGACCGCCCCGCCCCGCCCCGCCTGGCCACCGGCACCGGCCCGCCCCGCACCCCGGGAGCAGCCGGTCCCCGGTGACCGGACAGGCCGACCGGCCACCGCCCGCGCCCCGCAGACCTCCCGGTCGGCGGGGCACAGCACTTCCCGCTCTGCCGACCCGTCCGGGAGAACCCGATGCTCCGTCTGATCCGCACCCGCACCTACCGCGAGCTCCACACCCACGTCCAGGAGCTTCACGACCGCGCCGCCAGTCAGGAGCGCGGCCGCCTGGCCGCCGAGTACCGCATCACCCAGGCCCTGCAGGTCCTTCAGGGCGAGGACACCGAACTGTTCACCCGTCTGAGCGACGCCCTGACCGGCGACAGGCAGTTCACCGTCGCCGCGCCCCTCGACGCGGTGGAGCCGAGCACGGTCTGACGGCTCCCTGTGCCGCCCCCTGGCCCGCGTACCGCGCGGAGTCCGGGGGCGGTGCGGAGGACCGGACAGCCCGGCCCCGGCCGTCCAACGGCCGCACCCACCGCGCAGGAGACGACGATGACCGCCACCGTGCTCACCGCCGAGACCCTCATCAGCCGCTACGCCGCCGACCTCGCCTACGTCGCGCAGGAGCCCCCGGCCACCGACCTCGCCGCCCTCATGAGCCAGCTCGACACCGCCGCCTCGCGCTACGAGGCGGCCGGCATCAACGGGCACGAGGACCTGGAGACCGCCTCGTCCCACCTCGACGAGGCCCTCAACAGCACCGACGAGACCTCCCGCGACGTGTTCCTGCGCCGCGCGGACGAGCTCCTGCGCCCGCTCGTCGGGGACATGACGCAGGAGTACCGCACCGCGGCCGGTGACTGACCCGAACCGCCCGGCCCGCTCCGTGTGCGTCCCGCCCCTCACGACTGAGGAGGGGC
>NZ_JBHTST010000276.1:0-1442 GCF_042794995.1 Streptomyces sp. NPDC056503 | reverse complement strand
ATTTTTGAGAATAATGTAAAAGAACTTCCTGGGGTTCAAGATGCAAAAGTGAACTTTGGAGCATCCAAGGTCTACGTAAAAGGAAATACAACCATCGAGGAATTAGAGAAAGCAGGAGCTTTTGAAAATCTAAAAATTCGAGGCGATAAAGAACAAAAGGTTGAGCGTGAACCATTTTGGAAGCAAAAAGAAAATATTAAAGTATATATATCTGCTATATTACTCGTGATTAGTTGGTTTTTAGGTGAGCAATATGGGGAAAATCATATCCTTCCAATGATTGGGTATGGAGCATCTATTTTAATTGGTGGTTATACACTATTTGTAAAAGGACTTAAAAATCTTAGTCGATTAAAATTTGATATGAATACGCTAATGACTATTGCTATTATTGGAGCTGCAATCATTGGCGAATGGGGCGAAGGTGCAACTGTTGTTATCTTGTTTGCAATCAGCGAGGCATTGGAGCGTTATTCAATGGAGAAAGCACGACAGTCCATTGAATCTCTTATGGATATTGCACCAAAAGAAGCGTTAATACGTAGGGGTAACGAAGAACTAATGATTTCTGTTGATGATATTCAAGTGGGAGACATAATGATTGTTAAGCCCGGTCAAAAATTAGCAATGGATGGATTAGTGATTAAAGGAACTTCTACACTTAATCAAGCAGCCATCACAGGTGAAAGTGTTCCTGTTACGAAAACAGTGGATGATGAGGTCTTTGCTGGAACACTAAATGAAGAAGGGCTACTAGAAGTAAAAGTAACGAAGCGAGTAGAAGATACAACTTTATCCAAAATAATTCATCTTGTTGAGGAAGCACAAGCAGAGCGTGCACCTTCCCAAGCATTTGTTGATAAATTTGCTAAATACTATACACCAGCTATAGTGATTTTAGCTTTATTAATCGCTGTTGTTCCTCCGTTATTTGGTGGAGATTGGAGTGAATGGATTTATCAAGGATTAGCAGTATTAGTTGTTGGTTGTCCTTTAATTAAGGGTGGTATTCACTTAGAAGAAACAGGCCATATAAAAGCAATTGCTTTTGATAAAACTGGAACATTAACAAGGGGAGTTCCTTCCGTAACAGATATCGTGACTATTAATGGTAATGAGGATGAGTTGTTAAAGGTAACAGCAGCGATCGAAAAAGGGTCTCAACATCCACTTGCATCAGCCATTATAAGAAAAGCAGAAGAAAAAGGATTAAATTTTAATGCTTTAATAGTGGAAGAGTTTCAATCGATTACTGGTAAAGGTGTAAAAGCGAAGATAAGTAATGAATTATACTTTGTCGGCAGTCCTAATCTATTTGAGGAATTACATGGTAAGACTGAAAATACAATTAAAGAAAATATCACTCATATGCAAAATGAAGGTAAAACAGTGATGGTTTTAGGAACAGAAAAGGAAATTCTTTCTTTAATTGCAGTAGCTGA
>NZ_JBHTST010000275.1:0-1470 GCF_042794995.1 Streptomyces sp. NPDC056503 | reverse complement strand
GACACGCACCGGCCGCGGCTCCCGCGACGCGGGGCGGCGGCAGTCGAATCCCGATGGTTCCCGGTGACGACGGTGGGGCCTCAGCAGTCGCGGAGCTCCGGCGACTGGTTGAGCAGCTGGCCCCGTATCGAGGTGAAGCGGGCGAGCCTCTCGTCCACCGCCGGGTCCAGCGGGAAGACCGCCACCCGGTGGCAGTTCTGGAAGGCCAGACGCACTCCGAAGTGGCGCTGGAGCGCACCGCGGATCGCGTCGCTCGCCAGCGCGCGCAGCAGCTGACCGCGTGCCTGCTCGTTCGGCGGCGGCGTCTGGTTGTCGGCGAACTCTCCGCCTTCCACCTCCAGCTGGGCCACCAGAGAACTGATCATCTCCCACGCGAAGGGCAGGGAGGTCCGGACGCAGTCGACGAAGGCGGCTTCGTCGACCTCGCCTCGCTCGGCCTGTTCCAACAGTGCCGGTGAGACGTCGAGCGACATGGGTTCTCCTCTCGCGACCCCGCGGACGGGGCCTGTGCGGGCAGGGACGAGGGCCGGCGTACGCCACGCAGCGTGCACGGACGACGACCTCCAGCTTCCACGGTAAGCGCGCGGTGCTGCCCGCACCAGGAGAATGGGCACACAACAGGCCGATAACCGACGGGTGTTCGGCTCATGCCGATGCCCGAATCGCGTAGAAGGGCGCTCCTCTTGTAGCGTTGCCGACCATGCGTCTCGTCATTGCCCGTTGCTCCGTGGACTACGCGGGCCGGCTCACGGCCCATCTGCCCTCCGCGCCCCGTCTGATCCTGATCAAGGCAGACGGCAGCGTCTCGATCCACGCGGACGACCGGGCGTACAAACCGCTCAACTGGATGTCCCCGCCGTGCACCCTGAAGGAGGGCGCCGACGGCGACGCGGGCATCTGGACCGTGATCAACAAAGCGGGCGAGAAACTGATCATCACGATGGAGGAGATCCTCCACGACTCGTCGCACGAGCTGGGTGTGGACCCGGGTCTCATCAAGGACGGCGTCGAGGCCCACCTCCAGGAGCTCCTCGCCGACCGCATCGAGACGCTGGGCGAGGGGTGGACGCTGGTCCGCCGCGAGTACCCGACGGCGATCGGCCCGGTCGACATCCTCTGCCGGGACGCGGACGGCGCCACGGTCGCGGTCGAGATCAAGCGGCGCGGCGAGATCGACGGCGTCGAGCAGCTGACCCGCTACCTGGAGCTGCTCAACCGCGATCCGCACCTGGCCCCGGTGAAGGGCGTCTTCGCGGCCCAGGAGATCAAGCCGCAGGCGCGGGTCCTCGCCACCGACCGCGGGATCGGCTGCGTGGTGCTCGACTACGACGCCCTGCGCGGCATCGAGGACGACAAGCTGCGGCTGTTCTGAGGACGGCCGCAGGGCACTCGTACGACGCCGGGGGCCGGGGACCGTGTGCGGACGAACCGGGAGGTCGTGGGCCGGGTGGCCCGGCTGGCCGGGGCGTT
>NZ_JBHTST010000274.1:0-1485 GCF_042794995.1 Streptomyces sp. NPDC056503 | reverse complement strand
GAGATCACCACGCCAACGACCAGGGGCCCTGCTCTGTCACACCCCCGTCCACCAGGCCATTTCACCCTCCCGGCACTGGATGAAAAAGGTCCACTGATCGATGTCAGAAGCGCGCGATAGCTTCCCGGCATGGGTGTTTATCTGGTGAGCGTCGGCGCGGAGGAATGGTTCGGTGACGAGGAAGACGGATGGGGTGAAGTTGCTTCGGGGCTCGATGCTGAACTCAGGCGGCGGGGCATGCCGCCCTACGAGGACGTCCCCGCAGAGACGGACTTCGCCCCTGGCTCAGGGCAAGCTTTCGAGGAAAAGCTGACCCCCGATATGACCGGGTTCCTCGCCTTGTGTCAGACGCATCTGTCACGAGAGGAATCGGAGATCCTCTGCGGCTGGACCGTGCTCGTGCCCTTCTCCCTAGATGAGGAGATCTGGTTGCCCATCGAGTCCGACGACCACGACTCCATGGTGGCCGGCGCTCCTCAGGTACTATCGCTCGCCGAGAAGCTGGCGGCAGCCATCGATCTACCAGCCGAAACCCCGGCGACGTGCGACAACCTCGACCTGAGCACGTGGTTCAGGCACCAAGCAAAGGAACTGGCCGCTGGTCGAACAGGATCGTGGACCAAGGACCTGGATACAGCCTTCTACGTCGCACTGTTCCTGCGCGCTGCACAGCACTCGATCCGGCGCGGCTGCCCCATCGTCTGCACCTGAGACCCACCTTCGGTCCCACTGGTCTCCCAGCGAACATCACCCACCGTGCACCCGTCACGGAAAGTGAGCCAGAACCCCTTCCCCCACACATAACTCGCGACCAACGCCTCCCCGTACGCCTCACGCCGCAGCGCGTCCGCGACGATCAACGCCACCTGCGCCCGGCTGACATCCGCGTCACCGACCTCGGTCACCGAAGCCAGCCCCGAGGGCCAAGGAGCGATCCGCGCCCAACGGCTGGGCCTGTACCGCACCGCGTGTACGCCCGGCGTCCCATCGGCCAGCCGCACAGCGTTCCCATCCCACCAGCGACCCAGCGCCTCCAGGACCACATCGGGCAGCAGACACGCAGCCATCTCCCGGTCCACCGCATCCGCCCGATCCTGCCTGCCCACAACCCACCCCCACGCATCCTCTGCCCCGCCTTCCTGCACTTGCAGGAGTACCGCGCTGCGCCGCGTTCCCTGCCAGCAACCTGTGAGGCGGCCAGAGCCGGACCCGCCGATCGCCCGCCTCTGCCGCTATCCCCGCCGAGCCTTACGCCTCAGCCTCGGCGTCGAGGGCAGCCTGCCACCGCTCCAGCTCCTCGAGCGTGCCGCGGACCTCGGCATGATCCCGGCTGCCGTAGACACGGGCCTCGTCCTCGGCGAGCTTCCGCAAAGCGGTCACTGCGCCTGTCAGGTTGCCGGCCTTCCCGATGAAGACTGCCCACTGGTACCGGGTCGCCAGGGTGCGGGGGTGGTCGGGTCCGAAGACGCGGAGTTGGTCGGTGAG
>NZ_JBHTST010000273.1:0-1490 GCF_042794995.1 Streptomyces sp. NPDC056503 | reverse complement strand
ATCAGGGATAATATCCATCCCCAATTTATTAGTTGTAGGTTCTTCTCTAACCGTTGTCGTTTGATTCGATCCTCTTTTTTCTTTACATTTTTTAGACCCTGTACTTTCTTTTTTACCACCATATAGAAAGCAATGAACAAGATCAATAATAGGCCCATTGCCAGCAATCCAAAGGTGCTCATTGGTAATCCTGATTGCGTTTCCTCCGCCCCGCCATGGGCGAAGACTGTACTGGGTATTAAGACTAAACCTACACTGATTGGATAAATAAGTGATTTGAACTCTCGCATTTATGAATCTCTCCTCTTCCTTTTCATTACGTAATAAATGACTCCTACGATAAGGATTGGTATGCCTATCCAAAGGCAAATTTGGAGGAAATTTGTGAAATAGGATCGAATGGATCCGGTATCCATCATCCATGTTGCGGACATGGTCAAACAAGTTAATCCAATGACTACCAAGAACAAAGCAATAATCCAGTCCAACCTTTTCATTCCTCTTCCTCCTCTTTTTTTATATCAGGTGAAATCAAGAACTTGATCTCAAAGCGAGTTCCTTTTCCTACCTCACTAAACGCTCGGATAGACCCTCCTTGTTGCTCCACCAGGTTTTTGACAATCGCCAGGCCTAATCCTGTTCCCCCAAATTCACGCGAACGAGATTTTTCAACCCGATAAAATCGTTCAAAAATATAGGTTAGTTCGTCCTCAGGAATTCCAATGCCTGTATCTTCCACAGAAATCTTCACGACATCATTCTCTTTCGTCATTTTCGCTGAAATCGTCCCTTGTTCTGTGTAACGGATAGCATTGTCCAGCAAGTTCATAAAAACCTGCGCCATACGATGACCATCACAATAGACAAATGGCAGGTCAGGTTGGATATAAGCTCGCATGTCCAATCCTTTTTCTTGGGCTCTCCATTTTGTTTTTTGAATAGCACTATTCAGCACTTCCGATAAATCGATCCATTCAAAGTGGAAGCCAATCTTTCCCTCTTCAATTTTGGAAAGTTCAAACAGGTCTCCAATTATCCTTGTCAAACGGATGGATTCCTGATGAATGATATCGAGGTATTGCTCTTTTTCTTCTTCTGAATCATACAACTTCTCCTTTAATACTTTTGCGTAGCCCTCTATACTCGTCATTGGCGTTCTTAACTCATGAGAAATGTTCGAAAAAAACTCACTCCGGGATTCACGATACTTTTGTAGGTCGAGTGCCAAATCGTTAATCGCTTGGGCTAACGAGCCCATCTCGTCTTTCGATGGTGGAGTGACACGAGTTTTTAAATCCCCTTTGGCTATCTTTCGAGTGGCTTTTTCCATTTGAATTAAGGGGTCTGATAACTTTTTTGAAAGGATATACGTGAAAGCAAGCGCAAGAAAGAAAGCGCCCATTCCCGATAACCATAACATGCTGCGTATTTTTTCAATAGACTCATCAATCGTTTTCACAGAGGATATGACATAAACGCCACCATAAAAT
>NZ_JBHTST010000272.1:0-1765 GCF_042794995.1 Streptomyces sp. NPDC056503 | reverse complement strand
GCGGACCCGACAAGGGTCCGCGGCAGCCCGACCGGGCGGCGCCGTACGCACCAGTCGTACGGCGCCCCCGGGACGGTGACCCGTGCCCGTACCCCCACCGGGCACCCCGTCCCCGCGCCGCACCCCTTCCTCCGGCGCTCCGCACCACCTCGCACAGAGCCGCACCTCCTGCACTTCGCACCGCATCGCACCACCTCCCTGATACCCGCGTCACCGCCGACGTGTACCCGACCGGAGGAACCGCCGTGGCCGATGAGCCCCAGGTTCGCAATGCACAAGACGCAGGCACCACCCCGGAAGGCCGGACCAAGCATCCGGTCGACGAGACCCTGCCCCCACTGAAGATGTTCACCAGCGGCCTCCAGCACGTGGCCGCCATGTACGCGGGCGTGGTGGCCCCACCGCTGATCGTCGGAGCGGCCGTCGGCCTCTCCGGCACCGAACTCACCTTCCTGACCGGCGCCAGCCTCTTCACCGCCGGCCTCGCGACCTTCCTCCAGACCCTCGGTGTCTGGAAGATCGGCGCCAAGCTCCCCTTCGTCAACGGCGTCACCTTCGCCGGCGTGGCCCCGATGCTCGCCATCGTCGACACCACGAAGGACAAGGCCGACGCGCTGCCCGTCATCTTCGGCGCGATCATCGTCGCCGGTCTGCTCGGCTTCCTCGCCGCGCCGTGGTTCTCCCGGCTCGTGCGCTTCTTCCCGCCGGTCGTCACCGGCACCGTCATCACCCTCATCGGCATCTCGCTGCTGCCGGTCGCCTTCGGCTGGGCACAAGGCCCCAACCCCGCGGCGGAGGAGTACGGGTCGGGCAAGTTCCTCGGGCTGGCCGCCGCCACCCTCGCCATCGTCCTGCTGCTGCGCCGGTTCACCCGCGGCTTCCTGAAGCAGATCGCCGTCCTCGTCGGCCTGGTCGTCGGCACCCTGATCGCCATACCCTTCGGCGTCACCGACTTCTCCCCGGTGACCGAGGCGGACCTCGTCGGCTTCCCGAGCCCCTTCCACTTCGGCGCCCCGCAGTTCGCCCTCGCCGCGATCATCTCGATGTGCGTGGTCATGCTGGTCTCGATGACCGAGTCCACCGCCGACATGCTGGCGCTCGGCGAGATCGTCGAGCGGCCGGCCGACGAGAAGACCATCGCCGCCGGTCTGCGCGCCGACACCCTCGGCTCGGCGATCAGCCCGTTCTTCAACGGCTTCATGTGCAGCGCCTTCGCCCAGAACGTCGGCCTGGTCGCCATGACCCGGATCCGCAGCCGCTTCGTCGTCGCCTGCGGCGGCGGCCTGCTGGTCCTGATGGGTCTCTCGCCGGTGATGGCCTCGCTGATCTCGGTGGTGCCCCGCCCGGTCCTCGGCGGCGCCGGCGTCGTCCTCTTCGGCTCGGTCGCCGCCAGCGGCATCCAGACCCTGGTCAAGGCCGGCCTGGAGAAGGACAACAACGTGCTCATCGTGGCCGTCTCGCTGGCGGTCGGCATCATCCCGATCACCAAGCCGGACTTCTACCACGCCTTCCCGGAGACCGCGCAGATCATCCTGGACTCCGGCATCTCCACCGGCTGTGTGGCCGCCGTCCTGCTCAACGTGGTCTTCAACCACTTCGGCCGGCGCGCGGACGACGACGAGGTGACCGCGCCCATGGAGCCGGGCGACGAGATCTCGGAGACCCGCGGCGCCAAGGCGGCCCACGTCCACTAGGACACCGAGAGCCCAAAGGACCCGTCCCGCCCGCCCCGGGCCCCGCGCACCGCGCGGGGCCCGGGGCGCCG
>NZ_JBHTST010000271.1:0-1770 GCF_042794995.1 Streptomyces sp. NPDC056503 | reverse complement strand
GCCCCGGCCGAGGGGCCCCGCGCCGCGCCCGCGCCTCCGGCGGCCGTCAGACGGTGTCGCGCACGGCGACGATCCCGTTGAAGACCCCGACGTACGCGGTGCCGTCGGGCCCGAGCGTGATCGGCGCCCAGTTGTTGTCGTAACCGAGCCCGGTCCCGGTCAGCCGCGAGAAGACCCGTCCCCCGGTACGGAAGTCGACGGCCGTGAGGTACCAGGCGTCGATCCCGAGGGAGCTGGGCCGCTTCTCGTAGAAGTAGAGCAGCCCGTTGGCGGTGGAGAGCTTGGGCACGGTGGACGGCGACCGCACGTCGCTCTCCCAGACGACGTCGCACCCACTGCCGTCGCCCCGCACGTCGATCCGCGTCGCCCCGCCCGTGACGCTGCGCCCGAACCCGAGCGACGAGGGGTTCTCGTACCCGTAGTTGTTCTCCACCACCAGACTGTCGCCCCAGCTGATGAGCGAGTTGTCGGTCGTCGACGCCCCGGACCGGAAGACCGGCACCTTGCAGACGAGCCGCTCCCCCGCCGGCACCTCGGCACCCCGCCGGTAGACGAGGACGTTCATGCGGTCGTCGGCGTTGTCGGTGATGGCGACGTACTCGTCCCGCGTGCCGAAGAGGTCGGGCGTGGTCCCCGACCCCTGGTTCACCGAACCCGGCTTGGTCCCGGTCCCCCGGTCGTAGGCCTCCCGCCAGACCACCCGCGGCGTCCCGTCGCCCTCCGCCCGGAACGCGTACAGCGCGTGATCGGTGACGATGGAGACCCCGTCCTCGGCCACGGAGAACGAGTTCTGGATCTCCTCCCCGTCGAGCCGGACCGCCCGCAGCGCCCCCGTGGCCGGGTCGATGGTCCCGACCCGCCCGAGCCGCGTGACCCACCAGATCCGTCCGTCCCAGTCCGGCATCACGGACGTCACGGGGTCGCAGACCCCGTCGGGGAAGAGGTTCGTCCAGCTGACGCAGTCGTGCGGCACCAGCGAGGTCAGGTCCCAGTCGTCCTCGACGGTGAACTCCCAGCCGCCGTCGGCCTTCCGACCGTGCGCGATCCGCAGCACATGCTGCCGGGAGTCCGCGAGCACCACCCGGTCACGGTCGTCCAGGTAGAAGTAGGCCCCACCGGACGTGTCCTTGAAGATCTTCTCGAAGTCGAGCCGCGTGACGGCCTCGACGGTCGAGGACCGCTGCGGCAGCTTGTACTCGGCGAGCGTGTCCAGGCTGCGCGGGTCGAGGAGCTTCAGCAGGAAGCCCGTGAACGTCCCGCAGACGGTGATCAGCCGCCCGCCGGCGTCGAACGTGGCGGTCGCGCACTCCCCGCCGACCGGGGCGATCTGTTCGCTGGTGACCTGCGGCTCGCGCCCGAGCGGCGCCGGATGCGGGTGGGTCCCGCTGCCGGCCCCGTCGGCGTGCATCCCGCTGCGCCCGTTGGGGGCGAGGTACGGGTGCTGGGCCGGCCCGGCCCCGGGCAGCGGCCTGGCGATGGCCGGGGCGCCCTCGTAGTGGTCGACCAGCCGGTGCCCGAGCGCGAGCGGTATCTCGTCGGCCTGGGCGACGGGAGCCGATCCCGCCAGCAGCATGGCCGCGAGAGCGGCGGCGACGACCGCCGCACGCCCCCGTCGCCGGGGTAAACGTGTACTCAAGACAGCTCCTAGGGATCCGTACGACAGTCGCGCCGACCGCCGACGCTAGGCCCGCCCCCAGGAGAAGGGAAGCGCCACGCCCCAGGCTTCACGAGAACGCAAAAATGCCTCAACCCCCGGACGGAGTCCGGGGG
>NZ_JBHTST010000270.1:0-1994 GCF_042794995.1 Streptomyces sp. NPDC056503 | reverse complement strand
GCATAAAGGCGTGGAAGAAACGAAAACCGGCTAAAAGGCAGCCGGTTTTGTTTCTTTTTATTAACTTCCCGCCTCCCACCCCAAAAACCGGAAATTTGGGGATAGTGGGGCCCTCTGTTCATCCTCACTATAGCTCAGTCGTCATTCCAGGCAAGGGAGCGAAAAATTTTTTATTTCTGATTAAATCCCCTCATGTCATGGTATGACCTGGTGCGTCTCTCCAAGGTGTGATAAAAAGCATATCACACCTTTCCTATCCTCCCATCCCAACCATGTCAAGGTTTTGTTCGTTCTATGACCTGGTGCGTCCTTCCAGTCCTCCCATCCCAAGAACGAAAGCAAAACACGGTAAAGGGCGGAAATAAAAATTTTTTCGCTTATTCCCTTGCCTTCCAATCCTCCTTCACTGCCGTTGCAGATGAACAGGGGGCAACAAATAAGACCTAAATCTCAAAATACAAAACCCAAAATCAAAACCCTCTGAAACCCAAAAACAAGGAGAGAAAAAACATGTCCAATCACACAGAAATAGAAAAAATTTATGAGGTAGTTAGAATCAAACAAATTACAATTGAGAATGACCGAGGACTAAACCTATATTCTATTAAGAGTCCACAAGATGGAGCAAAAATCGCAACTATGTTTATTGGTGATGAAGATAGAGAAGTGCTATTCGTAATCTGTTTGAATCAGAAAAATAGAGTAAATGCGGTACATCGTTGTCATATAGGTTCTTTAGACGCAAGCATAATCCATCCAAGAGAAGTCATGAAAACAGCCATACTGAATAATTCAGCTAGTATTATCATTGCACACAATCATCCGTCAGGTATGGTTGAGCCTTCAAGAGAAGATATAGAAGTCACTAAAAGAATGGTACAAGCAGGAGATATTTTAGGTATCCCGTTATTAGACCACTTAATTGTTAATGATGAGGGCAAGTATTATAGCTTAAAAGAACATGGTTATATCTAAAAAAGAGCATGAGGGGAATGATTAGCATTCTCCTTATCCTTTTAAAAAGTGTGTTGCCCTAAAAAGGAAGAAAAGGGATACCCCTTTTCTTTTATGGAAAATCGAAATATTTCCAGCGAATCCTCGCTTCCAATATTTCGATAAAAACCAAATCAATGTGTTGACAATGTCAACACATTGATATATCCTTAAATTAAGAACTTGTTGACAATGTCAACTTGAATTAAGGAGTATCATTTATGACAGTAAATAAAAAGGCGACTGAACTTATTTTGAATTACTTTCCCATGTTATCTGACATGATGAATGATGACGACCAAACTACGACTAAAAAAGACTTGAGTGAAACAGAATCCGTATTTCACCAAATGGCATTGTTTTTCCAAAATCCTAAGGAGAATACTTTTGATATTGGCTTGGTTTATAGTCATTTACAAGGTGATTGGGTGAGCTTTGCTTTTGAATGTCTTGAAACATTCTTTAAGGATGATACCTTTTTATTACCCAAAGACTATTCAATGACTATTAATGACCAAGACCCATTACTTAATCAGTCAAGTTTTGCTAAGAGATTAAATGAATCAGGTTTGAAATTTGATAGAAAAAAGCTCAGCGTGTATTACGAACGTGGTAAATTACCTAAGAATGATGCTTTGATTGAGGGGAAACCCTACTGGCTTACTTCTACAGTGAGAGAGTATATTAGCAAGAAGGAATAACCTAACTATTGTGGACATGTTTATATATATATTTTTTTGAAGGGTGTTTTTGACCCTTCTTTTTTTTATAAAAAAAGGTGTACCAGATTATATGGTACACCTGCGCTTATGTTTAGTTGAGGAGGTTTCACAAGCGAGTTGAATAGAGACGATTATTTGCCCTTAATACAGGTTATTAAATCTTGTCCAAATGGAAACGGCTAATAACTAGTATTCTTTAAAAACCTAAAAGCTTTTCAAGACTTAAACCCCTATTTGGGCGGCAGCACTGACTCCTGGTAAGCAGCTGTTCCCCTATCG
>NZ_JBHTST010000269.1:0-2021 GCF_042794995.1 Streptomyces sp. NPDC056503 | reverse complement strand
GGGCGGGACCGGACCACCTGCCGTCCGGTCCCGCCCCCGCCCGCCCGCCCGGCCGCACCCGCCCGCGTACGCGACCGGGTCCGCGCCCGCCCGGGTCCGCGCCCGCCCGGGTATGTCCCGGGCCGCGTACGCCCCGGGCCGGTGCCCGGGCGCGTATTGCCGGGGGTCAGGTGCGCTGCGCGATGACCACGGCCGTGCCGTAGGCGCAGACCTCGGTCCCCACGTCGGCCGCCTCCGTGACGTCGAAGCGGAACATCAGCACGGCGTTCGCTCCGCGCGCCCTGGCCTGCTCCACCAGGCGGTCCATCGCCTGGTTGCGGGTCTCCACCAGGGTCTTCGTCAGGCCCTTCAGCTCGCCGCCGATCATCGACTTCAGACCGGCGCCGATCTGGCTGCCCAGGTGCCGGGACCGTACCGTCAGTCCGAAGACCTCGCCGATCACCTGTCGTACCTCGTAGCCGGGGATGTCGTTCGTCGTCACCACCAGCACGTCGGGGTGCGGTCCCTGACCGCCTCCGTACTCCTCGATGCCCATCGGCACTCACCTCCTGGTCACCCAGGGTCGCCGCAAGGAAGCCGCTCCGCATCCCGTGCCACCCGGGTGGAACCGGGACCAGTCCCTCCGCGTTGATAGCTTGGGGCGCGCCGTCGGTACGTCCCCGTCCCGACATGCCCCACCCCGACCGGCAGGAGCCCGGAACCGTGAACACGCTTGCCCTCGGACCGAGCTGGCTGGATCCGGACTACCTGATCCAGACCTTCGGTCTGATCGGCGTCCTCGCCATCGTCTTCGCCGAGTCCGGACTCCTCATCGGGTTCTTCCTCCCCGGCGACTCGCTGCTCTTCACGACCGGCCTCCTCGTCACCACGGGCAAGCTCGACAGCCCGCTGTGGCTGGTCTGCACGCTGGTCGTCGCCGCGGCGATCATCGGCGACCAGGTGGGCTACCTCTTCGGCCGGAAGGTCGGCCCCTCGCTCTTCCGGCGTCCCGACTCCAAGCTCTTCAAGCAGGAGAACGTCGAGAAGGCCCACGAGTTCTTCGAGAAGCACGGCCCGAAGTCCCTCATCCTGGCCCGCTTCGTGCCGATCATCCGCACCTTCACGCCGATCATCGCCGGCGTCAGCCGGATGAACTACCGCTCCTTCATCACCTTCAACGTCATCGGCGGCGTCCTCTGGGGCGCCGGCGTGACGCTGCTCGGCGCCTCCCTCGGCAAGATCGACTTCGTCCACCGGCACATCGAGGCGATCCTCATCGGCATCGTCCTCGTCTCGGTCGTCCCGATCGTGATCGAGTACCTCCGGGCCCGCTCCCAGTCGAAGAAGGCCGCCGCCCAGGGCACGGCCCCCGCCGCCCCGGCGGCCCCCGACGAGCAGCCCGGTCACGGCCGTCCCGGCTACGGCGAGCGGTCCGACCAGAGCGGCTACGGAGACCAGGGCGGCCAGGGCGGTTACGGCGATCAGCAGGACCAGGGCGGCTACGGCAACCAGGGCGGGTACGCCGGTCAGGGCGGCTACGGCAACCAGGGCGGCTATGCAGGTCAGGCCGGGTACGACGGTCAGGCCGGGTACGGCAACCAGGGCGGCTACGCCGGTCAGGCCGGGTACGACGGCCAGGGCGGCTACGACGGCCAGGCCGGGTACGCCGGTCAGGGTGGCTACGGCAACCAGGGTGGCTACGCCGCTCAGGGCGGCTACGGCGATCAGGCCGGGTACGCCGGTCAGGCTGGCTACGGCAACCAGGGCGGGTACGCCGGTCAGGGCGGCTACGACGGTCAGGCCGGCTACGGCTACGGCAACCAGCCCGCCTACGGTGAGCAGCCCGGCTACGGCGAGCAGGGCGGCCAGGGCGGCTACGGCGCGCACCCGGTCCAGGGCGGCTACGGCGAGCAGGGCGGCTACGGCGGCCAGAACCCGCCCCCGCACGACGGGGACGACCGGCACGCCCAGCGCTAGGACAGCGCCGGCGACAGCGCCGACTACAGCGACAGCGCTCTGCCCCCGGCCTTCCGGCCGGGGGC
>NZ_JBHTST010000268.1:0-2286 GCF_042794995.1 Streptomyces sp. NPDC056503 | reverse complement strand
GTGTTGGTAGTGGTCGCGTGCGGCGGCGGTTTGTCCGGCTTCGCCGAGGGTGGTGCCGGCTTGGAAGAGGACAGCGTGCAGACCGCCGTCGTCGGGGTCCCGCGGGACAGTGTGGGTGGCCAGGGAAGTGGTGGCGGCTCGGTACTGCCTGCTGCCGGCCACCTCCTGCTCGGGCCACGTCTCGAGGAGCGCTTCGGCGGCGATGGCTCCGAGCTGGTCGATCTCCCCGGGGGTGAGTGTTTCCCGGAGGGTGCGCTGGAGGAGCTGATGGGTGCGCAGGGTGTGGTCGGCGGTGATGTCGGTCAGGTGGAGCCGGTGGAGGACCCGTAGCGCCCGCTTCACCTCCCGCTCGGTCACGACCCTGCTCGAAGTCCGCGTTCCGGTGTCTCGTGTCTGCTGGAGGTGTTGCTGGAGGGCGGTTGCCGCGGTGATGCCGTCGGGGGTGTTGTTGGGGTCGAGGAGCGCGAGGACGTGGAGAAGCGGCCGGGCGAGTCCCGGAGGCGCGAGGGTGTTGGCGTAGTCGATGGACAGGGTCCAGGCAGCGGTGACGGTATGGGCCTGCCGGTCGGGAAGGCCCTCGACCCCGGGCAGCGCCTCGTCCAGCGACACCTCGGCGAGCTCCGCGCGGTACTCGTCCAGGGTGAGGGCGTTCTCCCGGATGTAGCTGGCGGCCTGGGCCAGGGCGAGCGGAAGGTGCCCGAAGTCGTCGGCCAGCTGCCGCAGCTCGGCGTCCTTCAGGTCGATCCCGGTGCCGGCCAGGCGCTGGCGCAGGTAGTGGACGGCTTCGTCGGGGGTGAAGAGCCCCACGCTGATCTGGCGGCGTCCTTCGGTGAGTGCCGTATCCCGGTTGCGGGTGGTGATGAGGGTGCGTCCGGTGGGTGTGGCCGGCGGCCACAGACCACGGAGCACTCCGGCGGCAGGGACGTCGTCGAGGACGACGAGCCAGCGCTTGTGGGTGGTCTGGAGCCAGGCGAGGAATTCCTGGGCTGCCTGGTCGGCGTCGTCACTGGTGACGACGTGCACACCGGCTTTGCTGAGTCTGTGGCAGGCCTGGGCGTAGGCGGCGGTGATGGTGGCGGAGTCGCTGGCGGTGATCCAGAGCAGAAGATCGACCGCCCCGACGGCGCCTGCCGCGGAAGGGAGCACGCTGCCGGCGGGTACCGGCAGACCGCTTGCCTGGCGGACCTGCTGGACGTGGTGGACGGCGAGCTGGGTCTTGCCCACACCACCGAGCCCGGTGACGACAGCCGCCGCATCGCCAGAGACGGTGCCCGTACTGGTTGTCTCGGCCTGGATAGTGGTGTCGCCTGCGGCCAGAGCGGCGGTGAGCTGGTCGACGGCATCGCGGTGCTGGTAGGCGGTGGCGAGTTCGGGGACGGTACCGAACTGCCGCGGCCACACCACCCCGGTCGCATCACCGGCGGGGGCGGTGATGGCGTCGGCGGTGTGCGGGGTGCCGGGAAAGCCGTGCTCGGCCAGCACGGTACCGAATCCTGGGTCGTCGAGGAGCATGTGGACGGGTTCGGCCGTCAGGCGCCGCTCGCCCATACCGGTGCCGTATTCGACGGCGACGCCGACGAGGTGACTGCCGCTGAAGATGGCGGCGCCGGAGGCTCCGGCCCAGGGGCGTTCCTTCTGCCGTGTGGCGGCGGGCCAGACCTTGCAGTCCAGGACCCAGCGCCGGCCGGCGGTGGTCAGGGGGGCGAGTTCGCCGCGGAGGTTCTCGTACTGGACGGCACCGCCCACGCTGGTGGAGAACGCGGGAATCCCGATCCCTGAGTAGGCCAGCGGGCCGGTGCCCTGGGGTCGGCCCCACCGGACAGCCGTCGTGTGTCCTCCATCCGCGTCCTGGTCGAGAAGCAGTAACGCGACGTCGGCCACTCCGGGGTTGTCGGGGCCGGCGTCCGGGCCCGGCCAGATGACCGTCGCGGTGCGCTGGTGGACTCCGGTGTCGGTGCGGGGGTGTCCGACCCAGACGGTCGCACCGGCCGCGCGGATGCCGTCGTCGTGGACGACGTGGAGTGCGGTCAGTACCAGCCGGGGCCCGATGAGATATCCCGACCCCGACCCCCCGACCGGCTGGTCAGGTTTGATGTAGGCCGTCCTCTGAGCATCCACTGCCGTTCTCCCGCTACGCCTGCGTCTCCGGGTTCGTCACTGTTCAGGCGTCGCCGCCGGGCGGGGTGTCGGTTCCCGGCTGCCCGCCGGGTACGTTGTTGCGGCGGATGCGAGGGGGGCGTCCGCCGAGGGCCTCGTCGCGGACGTTCAGCGTCAGGGTCAGCGTCT
>NZ_JBHTST010000267.1:0-2314 GCF_042794995.1 Streptomyces sp. NPDC056503 | reverse complement strand
CCCCCGGACCGCACGGTCCGGGGGCGCGGCCGTACTCCGCCGTCAGTCCAGGAACGCGGGCGAGACCGCGGACCGCGCGACCAGCCGCGGGACGCCGCTCCCGTCCGCCGGGACGGCGTACAGGTCCGCCCCGAAGTCGCCCGGCAGCGCGTACACCACGGTCCGCGCGTCCGCCCACACCACCTGGTCGTCCACGCTCCGGGTCTCCGCCAGCGGCCGCTCCGCCCCCGTGGCCAGGTCCCGCGCGTACAGACGCCAGGGCGCCTCCGCCGGCAGCCCCGGCACCCGCTTCTTGTGGACGATCCGGTCCCCGCCGGGCGCCAGCGACGGGCACTCCACGTTCCGGGCGAGCACGGTCAGCGTCCGGGCGCGCAGGGCACCCCGCACCAGGTGCGCGGTGCCCCGGGTGGCCAGCGTGGCGTAGAAGACGTCCGGGTCCGCGCCGAAGGTGACGCCCCAGACGTTCACGTCCGCCGCCCGGTACGGACGCCCGTCCCGTACCACCGCGAACTCCTCCAGGTTCGGCTCCAGCCGCCCCCGGTCCAGGTCGAGCACCGCCGTCCGCGTCGAGAACGACGAACCCGCGTACGAGTCGCCGCCCACGAACACCGTCCACGCCACCCGGCGCCCGTCCGGCGCCACCCGGGCCCGGCTCGGTACCCCCGGCAGCGCGTGCCGCGCCACCTCCCGCAGCTCCGCGTCGAGCACCACCGCCCGGTAGCCGGGCCCCGTCGCGCCCGGCACCGCCTGGAGGCACACCCCGGTCCCCGCCGCCGCGTGGAAGCGCAGACAGCGGACCGCCGACGCGGTCCTGGGTCCGTCCCGGCCGTCGGCCGGCACCACCGACAGGGCGTCACGGTACGGTCCCCACACCAGGTTCCGCGCCACCATGCGACGCCCGCCCGGACCGGCCAGCGGCACCGGCCCCGCCACGACCGGCGGCCCCGGAGCCGTACCGCCCGGACCGGTCCCGCCGCCGCGCAGCACCGACACGCCGGCCACCGCGGAGAGCCCCGCCGTGACGGCGGACAGGACGAGGAGACGGCGGCGGGTCGTCAGGGGGGTCATCGGACACCTCCGTGTGCGGTGGGGACGGGCGCGGCCGGGCGCGGACGCCCCGCGGCCGCGACGGCGAGGGCGAGCGCCACCGCGGCGACCGCGAGCGCGAAGCGGTCGCCGCGCGCCTGCCACAGGGCGCCGAAGACGAGCGAGGCGCCGAAGCGGGCGAGCGCCTGCGCCGACTGGACGAGCGCGAGCCCCGTCCCGCCGAGCCCGGCCGGCACCAGCGCCGACGCGGCGGCCATCAGCACCCCGTCGGTCGCCGCGTAGAACGTGCCGTGCAGCACCGGCACCACCGCCAGGAGCACGGGCGACTCGATGCCGCTCAGCAGCAGCCCGTACACGCCCAGCAGCGCCAGGTGCCCGCAGAGGAGGATCCGCCACCGGCCGACCCGGTCGGCGAGCCGCCCCAACGGCGCGGCGAGCAGCAGGAACACGGCGGCCGTGGCCGGCGGCAGCAGCGCGAAGGCGCCGTCCGACAGCCCGGTGCGCCGCTGGAGGACCAGGTACACGAAGGTGTCGCCGACCGTGCAGCCGCCCAGCCACAGCGCACACCAGGTGATCCGCCGCAGCCCCCGGTCCCGCAGCAGCCCGGCCGCCTCCGCGAGCCGCGGCCGCCCGACGGCCCCGGCCGCCGCCGCCCCCCGTCCCGGGACCGGCCGGCCGGGGACGAAGAGCACCAGCACCGTCAGCCCCAGGGCGGCCGCACAGGCGCTGACCGTGAACACCGCGTCGTACGCGCCCGGACCCGCCACCGCCCCGTCCGAGGTCCCCAGGAGCACCGCGAAGGCGAGCAGCGGCCCCAGCAGCGCTCCGGCGGTGTCCATGGCCCGGTGCACCCCGAAGGCGCGGCCCCGCAGCTCCGGCGCGCTGGCGCGCGCGATGAGCGCGTCGCGCGGGGCGGTCCTGACCCCCTTGCCGATCCGGTCGAGCGCGATCACCGCGCCCACCGAGGCGAGCCCCTGCGCCGCCAGGAGCAGCGGCTTGCAGAGCGCCGACAGCGCGTAGCCGGCACCGGCCACCGCCTTGTGCCGCCCCCAGCGGTCGCCGGCGTGGCCGGCCAGGACCCGGACGAGGGCGGTGACGCCGTGCTGCAGACCGTCCACCAGGCCGACGCCGAGCGGCGACAGGCCCAGACCGGCCACCAGGTAGAGCGGCAGCACCGCCGTCACCATCTCGGCGGAGACGTCGGTGAGCAGGCTGACGGCGCCGAGCGCCAGCACGACGGACGGCACCCGGCCGGGGGGCCGGGTGC
>NZ_JBHTST010000266.1:0-2341 GCF_042794995.1 Streptomyces sp. NPDC056503 | reverse complement strand
GTCCCAGCGTTCACGCTGGGACCAGGGGTCCTTTTGTTTTTTGCTTGACTTTTCCGAGGCGCGGCCGGGTGCCGGCTGCGCGAGAATGACTGCAGTACCCGAAGACAGGAGTCACACCGATGTCCACCAACTCTCCCGACGACCGTCCGGAGCGCGAGCCGCGTCGCAGGGACGGTGCCGGTGGCGACCGGGGCGGCTTCCGTGGGCCCCGGCGTGACGACAGCCGCGGTGACAACCGCGGCGGTGGTGGCTTCCGTCGCGACGACAACCGCGGTGGCGGCGGCTACCGCCGTGACGATCGTGGCGGTGACAACCGCGGTGGTGACCAGCGCGGTGGCGGCGGTTTCCGTCGTGACGACCGTGGCGGCGACCAGCGTGGCGGCGGCTTCCGTCGCGACGACAACCGTGGCGGTGGCGGCGGCTACCGCGGTGGTGACAACCGCGGTGGTGACCAGCGCGGTGGCGGCGGCTTCCGTCGCGACGACCGTGGCGGCGACAACCGCGGTGGCGGCGGTTTCCGTCGCGATGACCGTCGGGACGAGCGTCCTTCGTCGTTCCGTCGGGACGACCGTCCCTCCTTCCCGCGTGACGACCGCCGTGACGACAACCGTGGTGGCGGCGGTTTCCGTCGTGACGACCGTGGCGGCGACCAGCGTGGCGGTGGCTACCGCCGCGATGACCGCGGGGGTGACCAGCGCGGTGGCGGTGGCTTCCGTCGTGACGACCGTGGCGGCGACAACCGCGGTGGTGGAGGTTTCCGCCGCGATGACCGCGGGGGTGACCAGCGCGGTGGCGGTGGCTTCCGTCGTGACGACCGTGGCGGCGACCAGCGTGGCGGTGGCGGTTTCCGTCGTGACGACCGTGGTGGCGACCAGCGTGGTGGCGGCTTCCGTCGTGATGACCGTCGGGACGAGCGTCCTTCGTCGTTCCGTCGGGACGACCGTCCCTCCTACCCGCGTGACGACCGCCGCGACGACAACCGCGGTGGCGGCTTCCGTCGTGACGACCGTGGTGGCGACCAGCGGGGCGGTGGCTTCCGCCGCGATGACCGTCGGGACGAGCGTCCTTCGTCGTTCCGTCGTGACGACCGTCCCTCCTACCCGCGTGACGACCGCCGCGACGAGCGCCGTGACGACCGCGGTGGCGACCAGCGCGGTGGTGGTTTCCGCCGCGATGACCGTGGTGGCGACCAGCGTGGCGGTGGTTTCCGCCGTGACGACCGTGGTGGCGACCAGCGTGGCGGCGGCTTCCGTCGCGACGACCGTGGTGGCGACAGCCGTGGCGGTGGCTTCCGTGGTCGGGACGACCGGGGCGGCGACCGCGGCGGTTACCGCGGCCGGGACGACCGGGGTGGTTACGCGCGCCGTGACGACCGCGGGGACCGGGAGCGGAGCGACCGCGCGCCCATCAAGCGGCTGCCGATCCCGCCGGAGGTCACCGGTGAGGAGATCGACCCCGATGTGCGCCAGGAGCTGATGAGCCTGCCCAAGGGGCTGGCCGACGACGTCGCCCGCAACCTCGTCATGGTCGCTCAGCTGATCGACGAGGACCCGGAGAAGGCCTACGGCTACTCCCGGGTCGCGCTGCGGCTCGCCTCGCGCGTCGCCGCCGTCCGCGAGGCCGCCGGCTTCGCCGCGTACGCCAACCAGAAGTACTCCGAGGCGCTGGCCGAGTTCCGGGCCGCGCGCCGGATGAGCGGTGGCGTGGACCTGTGGCCCGTCATGGCCGACTGCGAGCGCGGCCTCGGCCGGCCCGAGCGGGCGCTCGCCATGGCCGGTGAGCCCGAGGTGCAGAAGCTCGACAAGGCCGGGCAGGTCGAGATGCGGCTCGTCGCCGCCGGCGCCCGCCGGGACATGGGGCAGCTGGAGGCCGCCATCGTGACCCTGCAGAGCCCCGAGCTGGCGTCCAGCGCCCACCACCCGTGGACCGCGCGACTGCGGTACGCCTACGCCGACGCCCTGCTCGCCGCCGAGCGGGAGCAGGAGGCGCGCGAGTGGTTCGCCAAGGCCCTGGAGGCCGACAAGGACGGGGCGACGGACGCCTCCGACCGGCTCGCCGAGCTGGACGGGGTCGAGTTCGTCGACGCCTTCGACGACGAGGACGAGTCGGACGACGAGACCGTCCGTGCCGATGAGGACGAGGCCCGTGAGGACGAGCAGGACCTCGTCGACGAGCACGACCTCACCGACGAGGACGACGTCGAGGACGACGACGAGCGCTGAGGCGCGGTGACATGAGGAAGGGGGGGGGCCCCACGGGGGGCGCCCCGGGCGGTGTGTTTTAAAAAAAAACCAGCCCCCCAGACCAAAAGCGAACGGGGTTTGGGGGTTGTGGGTGTTAA
>NZ_JBHTST010000265.1:0-2530 GCF_042794995.1 Streptomyces sp. NPDC056503 | reverse complement strand
TGCACAACCTCGCCCTCACCGGATAGATCAACGGGCTTGACCGCGATCAACCATGCCCGAGGCGACTCGGAGATCATTTACGGGACAGCCCTTAGCCATGAGCCATCCCCGTGGAGTGTCCAGAAGCGTCCGATTGCGTCCGACGGACAACGTACAGCGTCCGAACTCGTGGGTCTGCGTCTTGAGTTGTACTGCTGCGTCAGGCCATGTCAGTGGGCCATTTCAGGAGCCGAGCCTGGGTGAGACCGATCCGATCTCACCGAGGAGGACAAGGTGCTGAACACGGCTCTGACACTGGTAGCTGAAGGGCTGTTGACCCAACTGCCCGCTAGCTTGCTTACGGCGGCCCTCACCACACTCTCTGTCTGGGGAGTCCGTAAATGGAGTGAGCGGCACAAGTAATCGGGCTGCCTGGAGCCCCGGCCGGAATTGTTCCCGGCCGGGGCCTCGTGCGTGTCGGCCGTCGCGCTGAGCCGGTCGGCATTGGCATGCAGGCGTTTGCTGACTGGGCCGGGGCGTGGGTGGCGAGCTGGGCGATCTCGTCGTCGCGTTCACGGAGGAGACGCGCATGCGTGTCGGTACGGACTGTGTTGCCGCAGCCGCGCCGACAGCTGTGCTGCCGTGGGGCCGTCGCGCCGGGCTCGGGTTCGCAGAGGGCGTTGTCGCGTTTGAACGCGCAGATCAAAACGCGCTGGGGTTGTCGTAGAGCACGATGCCGCCCCTGACGAGGAAAGCGCACACCACCGGCGGTGATGACCAGCTGGGCGAGGGTGAGGAAGAGGCCGCCTGGGACGTCGATGCCCTCCTGGAGCTCGCGCAGGATCGCGGCGAGCTTGAGGGCGTAGATGTCGTCGGTGGTCAGGTTGTCCTCGATCTACTTGTTTTCGACGGTTGCTGGAATCCGCCCTCCTCGACGCTTCCTCGTCATTGCAACACCTTCGGGGTCTTGTGTTGCGACGAGATCTAGAACCCACCCGTCACGGCGGGGCCAAGAGAGACCGGGCCTTGACCCCGGATTTTGAACACGTCTATGCGGCTTGGGCCAGGGTAGTTGCTGTTGGTTGGACGTTGTTTTCGTAGGCGATCGGGGACCGTTGGCCGAGGCGGGAGTGCCGGCGTCGGGTGTTGTATCGGGTCAGCCAGCGGAAGGCGTCGAGCCGCGCCTGGCGCTCGTCCGGCCAGCCTTTGCGTCCCTTGAGCGTCTCCCTCTTGAAGGCAGCGTTGAAGTTTTCGGCTGCGGCATTGTCCGCGCTGGACCCGACCGCTCCCATGCTTTGCCGGACCCCTGCTGACCTGCAGATTTCAGCGAAGGCTCTACTCGCATACTGCGACCCGTGGTCCGTGTGCATGATCGCTCCCTCGAGACTGCCGCGGGTCTGCTCGGCGGCCGCCAGGGCGTCGATGACGAGCTCGGCTCGCATGTGATCGGCGATCGCCCACCCGGCCAGTCGGTGTGAGGCGAGGTCGATGACGGTGGCCAGGCAGAGAGGCTTCGCGCCGTTGACCGGCAGGTATGTGATGTCGCCGACGTACTTCGTGTTCACCGCGGCAGCGGTGAAGTCACGTCCGATCAGGTCCGGTGCCTTCGCCGTGGCCGTGTTGGCGAGCGTGGTGCGGTGCCGGCGGCGCAGGCGGACCCCTCGAGCCCGATGCTCCGCATGATCCTCGCGACGCGCTTGTGGTTGACCACCGGGCCGCCCTCGTCGCGGAGTTCCGCGGTGATTCTGGGGGCTCCGTATGTGCCGCCGGAGTCCTGGTGAATCTTGCCTATCCGGGCGAGGGTTGAGGCCGACCGGTGGATCGCGTTCCGGTCGCACTTCGGGATCGAGAGCTTCTACTGCCGGCCTGGTATCGAGGGCGCCCACGAGAAGGGCGGCGTGGAAGGGCAGATCGGCTACTTCCGCCGCAACCACTTCACGCCGGTGCCCGAGGTCGAGTCGCTGGCCGAGCTGAACGAGCTGGTCGATCAGTGGGACCTGCGGGACGGACGACGCCGGATCGGTTCGCGGCCGCGGACGATCGACGAGTACTTCCAGGTCGAGCGGCCGCTGCTGATGCCGCTGCCCGAGGAGCCTTTCGAGACGGGCCGGCTCTTCACTCCGAGGGGCGACCGCTACAGCAAGATCGCAGTCCGCACGAACCGCTACTCGGTGCCGATCCGCCTGATCGGCAAGCGGGTCCGGGTCGTGCTGCACGCCTCCCACCTGGTGGTTTACGACCGGAACGTGGAAGTGGCCCGGCATGAGCGTCTGATCGCGAAAGGCGGCTCTCGCCTGGATCTGGACCACTACCTTGAGGCCCTGATCCGCAAACCGGGAGCCTTCCCTGGCGCGACGGCGCTCGAACAGGCCCGCTCTGCGGGCAAGTTCACCCCGGTCCATGACGCCTGGTGGACCGCGGAGGTCAAGGCACACGGCGACACCGCCGGCACACGAGTGTCGGCGTACGGACTTTTCTCCCCAGTTGCGTACGGATGAACGTCCCCAGCTTTGGTCGCGGGTTGCGGCAGTGCGGCAGAGGATCTCGGTTG
>NZ_JBHTST010000264.1:0-2563 GCF_042794995.1 Streptomyces sp. NPDC056503 | reverse complement strand
GGCTCCGGCTCCGACCACGTGGACGGGCCCGGGTCCGGTTTCGACGCCGGCCGCCGGTCCGGGCCCGGGGGCCGGGAGGCGCGGGTCCACCGGGGTCCCCGCCGGGCCCGGAGCCGGCTCCCGTGCCGGCGCGGGGGACACGGGCCCGTCCACGCCGCCGGCGGTCGCGAACTCCGCGAGCAGCCGCGCCGCCTCGCCGGCCTCCGGGCGGGTCGACGGGTCCTTGTCCAGGAGGCGCTGGAGGAGCGGGGTCAGGGGGCCCGCGCGGCGGGGCTCCGGAAGGGGGTCGGTGACGATGGCGGCGAGCGTCGACCAGGTCGACGTACGGCGGAAGGGCGAGGAGCCCTCGACCGCCGCGTAGAGGGTGGCGCCGAGGGCCCAGACGTCCGCCGCCGGGGCGGGGTCGCCGCCGCGGGCCCGCTCGGGGGCGAGGAAGTCGAGGGAGCCGATGATCTCGCCGCTGCGGGTCAGACGGGTGGCGGAGCCGTCGTCCGGGTCGTCCATGGCGGCGATGCCGAAGTCGGTGAGGACGGTCCGGCCCGAGCGGTCGAGCAGGATGTTGCCGGGCTTGACGTCCCGGTGCAGCACACCGGCGGCGTGCGCGGCGGCCAGCGCCTCCAGGACCGCGGCGCCGATCCGGGCGGCCTCGCGCGGCCCCAGCGTCCCCCGCTCCTTGAGGACGTCGTCGAGCGAGGGTCCGTCGACCAGTTCCATGACGATGACCGGACGGCCCTCGTGTTCGGTGACGTCGTGGACCGCCACGACCCCGGGATGGCGGACGCGGGCCGCCGCCCGCGCCTCCCGGGTCATCCTCAGCCGCAGGTCGGCGAGTTCGCCGGCGGCCGTGTCCGTGAACGTACGGAGCTCCTTGACGGCCACCTCGCGGCCCAGGACCTCGTCGACGGCGTGCCAGACCACGCCCATGCCACCGCGCCCGAGTCTGCGCACGACTCTGTAGCGGCCCGCGAGCCGCTCGTTCTCCCCCGCTGACACCGCTGCCCCGTCCCCCTGTCGATCATGTGAACTCGACAAGAGTACGGGGCAGTTGGCGGAAAAGTGACCGAACCTCGCCGTGGGATCAGCGGTCGGCGCTGGCGGTGAGGTCGCCGCGGCGCGGAGCGGCGAAGCGTTCCACGTCGGCGCGGGTCATGCCGGTGAGGGCGTCGACCTCGGCGGTGTCGAGGGCGCCGCACTGGAGGCCGCGCAGCAGGTAGGAGGAGAGGGCCTTGGCGGTGGCGGGCTCGTCCATGACGTCGCCGCCGGCGTGGTTGGCGTAGGCGGAGAGGCGCTTGGCGGCGGTCTCGAAGCCCTCGCGGTAGAAGGCGAAGACGGCGGCGTAACGGGTGGGGATGTGGCCCGGGTGCATGTCCCAGCCCTGGTAGTAGGCGCGGGCCAGGGCGCGGCGGGTGAGGCCGTAGTGCAGCTTCCACGCCTCGTGGACGTGGGCGGTGGAGCCGACCGGGAGGACGTTGGTGGAGCCGTCGGAGACGCGTACGCCGGTGCCGGCGGCGGCGACCTGCATGATCGCCTTGGCGTGGTCGGCGGCCGGGTGGTCGCTGGCCTGGTAGGCGGCGGAGACGCCGAGGCAGGCGCTGTAGTCGAAGGTGCCGTAGTGGAGGCCGGTGGCGCGGCCCTCGGCGGCGTCGATCATGCGGGCGACGGCGGCGGTGCCGTCGGCGGCGAGGATGGACTGGCTGGTCTCGATCTGGATCTCGAAGCCGAGGCGGCCGGCGTCGAGGCCGTGGGCCTTCTCGAAGGCCTCCAGGAGGCGCACGAAGGCGGTGACCTGCTCGGGGTAGGTGACCTTGGGAAGGGTGAGGACGAGGCCGTCGGGCAGGCCGCCGTTCTCCAGGAGCCCGGTGAGGAAGACGTCGGTGGTGCGGATGCCGCGGTCGCGGACGGCGGCCTCCATGCACTTCATCCGGATGCCCATGTACGGGGCGGCGGTGCCCCCGGCGTACGCCTCGTTGATCAGGCGGGCGGCCCTGGCGGCGTCCTGGTCCTCGTCGGCGCCGGCGTAGCCGTCCTCGAAGTCGACGCGCAGGTCCTCGATGGGCTCGCGCTCCAGCTTGGCGCGGACGCGGCCGTACACGTCCTCGGCGAGGTCGTCGGAGAGGCCGAGGACGGCGGCGAAGGAGGCGGCGTCGGGGGCGTGCTCGTCGAGCGCGGCGAGGGCCTGGTCGCCCCAGGAGCGGATGGTGCCGGCGTCGAAGACGTTGCCGGGGACGTAGACGGTGTGGACGGGCTGGCGGGTGCCGGGGTCGCCCGGGTAGCGGCGGTCGAGCTCGGCGTCCACCGCGGCGAGGGAGGCGCTGATGCCCTCGCTGACCGCGCCGGCGAGGCTCGTCGACACCTTCTCCTGCTGACCCATCCCTGATCCCTCCTGTTTTCCGCTTCACGGAATCAACAATCCGTATAGCGAAGTTAATAGTCCGCCGATCCTGCGTCAATGGTTGACCGAAACGACCGGGGGCCGCCCCGGCGCAAAATACCGGCGGCCCCCCCCCCCACCCGCGGCGCGGGGGGGGCGCCCCAGAGGGGGTGGGCCACCCCCGGGCAGACC
>NZ_JBHTST010000263.1:0-2578 GCF_042794995.1 Streptomyces sp. NPDC056503 | reverse complement strand
GGCCGCGGCCCGGCCCGACCGCCTCGGGCACTCACTCAGGTGTCGAGTCCACCCTCGACGAGACGCCGGAGCGAGGGAAGCAGTGCCTCGATGTCCTGTCCGGTGCGGAAGGCGACGACTGTGGTTCCGGCCCCCGCGTCCGGCACGTGGCCGGCCGGGAACAGCGCGAGGACCTCGCGCATCGCCTCGTCCACCTCACCCACCGGATCCGAGGTCTCCTGCCGGAGCCAGCGGCGCAGGACGTGGTTGTGGCCCGCGACGACGGCGGCGGCCATGAGTTCGGCCCGGAGCGAGGCGGCCTGGGCCGAATCGCCCATCCAGTCCGCGATGAACTCGCGGAAGAGTCGCTGATACCTCGCCACACTGGCGATCTCGCGGTCGCGGAGCGCACTCACCTTGCTGGTGAGCACATACCGCCTGCGTGCGAGCTCGCCTTCGTCGATGTAGTGGAGCAGCACCAGGCGTACCGCGTCCGAGACGGCGACCAGGGCCGTGCTGTGGCTGGAGGTCGCCAGCCTGTCCCGGATCAGGTCGAGGAGCCGGTCGTGGTCGGGGAAGATCACGTCTTCTTTGGAGCGGTAGTGCCGGAAGAAGGTCGTACGCCCCAGGCCGGCGCGCTCGGCGATGTCGTCGACGGTCGTCTGCTCGTAACCACGCTCGTCGAAGAGCGCGAACGCGGCGTCTGCGAGTCGGGTCCGCGCGGAGGGCTTGCTCATGATCGCCCATCCTCCCCTGTCATGTGACCTGATACTACTTGCCCCCTACAACGGTACTGAGTACCGTCACGATGAGATTCAGTACCGATGGAGGTTCAGGGTGAGTTCCGTGGCGCGTAGCGAATCAGATCTGCCGATCCAGCCTCTCTACGACGGGGCCGCGCTGGACGGCTTCGACGCCGATGCGAAGCTCGGCGCTCCCGGGCGGTTCCCGTTCACCCGGGGCGTGTACCCGTCGATGTACACGGGCCGGCCCTGGACCATGCGGCAGTACGCCGGGTTCGGCACCGCCAAGGAGTCCAACGAGCGCTACCACGAGCTCGTCGGCGCGGGCACGGGCGGGCTGAGCGTGGCCTTCGACCTGCCGACGCAGATGGGCTACGACTCGGACGAGGCGGTCGCCCGGGGCGAGGTGGGCAAGGTCGGCGTGGCCGTCGACTCGATCGACGACATGCGGACCCTGTTCCAGGGCCTTCCGCTGGACAAGGTCTCGACGTCGATGACGATCAACGCGCCCGCGTCGACGCTGCTGCTGATGTACCAGCTCGTCGCCGCCGAACAGGGCATCGCGGGGAACCAGTTGACCGGCACGATCCAGAACGACGTGCTCAAGGAGTACATCGCCCGGGGCACGTACATCTATCCGCCGAAGCAGTCCCTGCGCCTGATCAGCGACATCTTCGCGTACTGCCACCGGGAGATCCCCCGCTGGAACACCATCTCCATCTCGGGCTACCACATGGCCGAGGCAGGTGCGACGCCCGCGCAGGAGATCGCGTTCACCCTCGCCAACGCCAAGGAGTACGTACGGACGGCCATCGCCGCGGGGCTGGACGTCGACGACTTCGCCCCACGCCTGTCGTTCTTCTTCGTCGCCCGGACGACGCTGCTGGAGGAGATCGCCAAGTTCCGCGCGGCCCGCAGGATCTGGGCGCGGATCATGCGCGAGGAGTTCCACGCGAAGAACCCCAAGTCGCAGATGCTCCGCTTCCACACCCAGACCGCCGGCGTGCAGCTCACCGCCCAGCAGCCCGAGGTGAACCTCGTCCGGGTGGCCCTTCAGGGCCTGGGCGCGGTGCTCGGCGGGACGCAGTCCCTCCACACCAACTCCTACGACGAGGCCATCGCCCTGCCCACGCAGAAGGCGGCGCGGCTCGCTCTGCGCACCCAGCAGATCATCGCGTACGAGACCGACGTGACCAAGACGGTCGACCCCTTCGCCGGGTCCTACGTCATGGAGTCGATGACGGACGAACTCGAAGCCGCGGCCGTGGAGCTGATCCAGGCCGTCGAGGACCGGGGCGGCGCCGTCGCGGCCATCGAGCAGGGCTTCCAGAAGTCGGAGATCGAGCGCTCCGCCTACCGGGTCGCCCTGGAGATCGACAACGCCGAACGGACCGTGGTCGGGGTCAACAAGTTCGCCCTGGACGAGGAGGAGCCCTACGAGCCCTTGCGCGTGGATCCCCGGATCGAGGCCGACCAGTGCGAACGCCTCGAAGCCCTCCGAGGGGAGCGAGACAACCACGGGGTCCTGCGGGCCCTCGACGATCTCCGCGCCGCGGCCGAGGGCACCGACAACGTCCTGCTGCCGATGCGCGAAGCACTGAAGCTCCGTGCCACCGGCGGCGAGGTGGCGCACGCCCTGCGCGACGTCTGGGGTGCCTACGTACCCCTCGAGACCTTCTGAGGAACAGCACACACCACCATGAGCGACATCGACATTCACACGACCGCGGGCAAGATCGCGGACCTCAGGCGCCGTATCGGCGAGGCCACGCACGCCGGCTCGGAGCGCGCGGTGGAGAAGCAGCACGCGAAGGGCAAGCTGACCGCGCGTGAGCGGATCGCCCTGCTGCTCGACG
>NZ_JBHTST010000262.1:0-2699 GCF_042794995.1 Streptomyces sp. NPDC056503 | reverse complement strand
CGCCGTGACGAAGGGCCCCGGTCCGAGGACCGGGGCCCTTCGCGTCCGGACCGGGCGGCTCGGGAGCCCGGCCGGGGAACGGCTCAGGAGGCGAGCGCCGGAGCCTTCTCCACCGCGCCCGGCTCGACGTCGTCCGCGCCGTCCGCGCCGCCCTCCAGGTGCTGCTTGGGCTTGGCCGGCAGGGCGAACATCACCAGGAAGATCCCGGCGAGGACGACCGCGGCCCAGCCGAGGGAGTTGCGGAAGGCGTCCGTGAAGGCGTCGGCCACGTCCGCCGGGACCCGGGCCGGTCCCCGGTCGTCGATCACGCCGAAGAAGACCACGGAGACCAGGCCGAGACCGATCGCGTTGCCCATCTGGCCGGTCGTGTTGATCAGGCCGGACGCCGAACCCGCGTGCTCCTTCGGGACCTCGGAGAGCACCGCGTCCGTCAGCGGCGCCACGATCAGGCCCATGCCGAGGCCCATCACGACCAGCGCCGGGATCATCTGCCAGGGCGAGATCCCCGCCCCGTACCGGCCCGCGAGGAAGAAGTAGAGCAGGACGCCCGCGACCATCGTCAGCGCGCCCGCCTGGAGCACCTTGCGGCCGAAGCGCGGCACCAGGAGCTGGACCGACATGCCGGCCGCCATGGAGACCGCGATGGAGAACGGCACACCGGTCAGACCCGCCTTGAGGGCGCTCCAGCCGAGACCGATCTGCATGTAGAGCGTCCACACCAGGAAGAAGATGCCGAGCACGATGCCGAAGGTCAGCTGCACGGCGATGCCGGCGGCGAAGGACTTCACGCGGAACAGCGAGAGCTCGACCAGCGGGGAGCCGTCCTTCCTCGTCTTGTACCGCTCGTAGGCGACGAGGGCGCCGAAGACGAGCGGGCTGGCCGCCATCATCAGGTGGCCCCACAGCGGCCAGTCCAGCTCACGGCCCCGGGTCAGCGGGTAGATCAGCAGGAGCAGCGCGGCCGTGACGAGCACGACGCCGACCAGGTCGAGCCGGAGCGCCTTCGGCGCCTTCGACTCGGTGATGTACTTCCGGCCGAGGATCAGCGCGGCGACGCCGACCGGCAGGTTGATCAGGAAGATCGGCCGCCACTCCAGGCCGGCGATGTTCCACTCCGTGAGCAGCGCGCCGAGCAGCGGGCCCGAGACGGCGCCGAGGCCGACGATCGCGCCGAACATGCCGAAGACCTTGCCGCGTTCGTGCGCGGGGAAGGTGACGTGGACGATCGACAGCACCTGCGGCACCATCATCGCCGCCGCCGCGCCCTGGAGGAGGCGGGAGGCGACCAGCATCTCCGGGTTCGCGGCGAAGCCGCACAGCGCGGAGGCGAGCGTGAAGCCCGCGGTGCCGAGGAGGAAGAGCCGCTTGCGGCCGTAGATGTCGCCGAGGCGGCCGCCGGTGATCAGGCCGGCGGCGAAGGCCAGCGCGTAGCCGGCGGTGATCCACTGGATCGCGCCGAAGCTCGCGCCGAGGTCGTGCTCGATGCTGGGGATCGCGATGTTCACGATCGTGGCGTCGACCAGGTCCATGAAGGCGGCCGTCATGACGATGGCCAGGGCGATCCAGCGTCTGCTGTCCCCCGTGGTGGTGCTGTCCGCCCCCGTGGCGGCGTCGGTCTCGTGTGCGCTCATAGGAGAACCATAGGAGTGATATAGGCCAGGACGCGTCCTATTTGGACGGCATGCTGGTGCCCATGACGGACACCCCGGCACGACTCCTCACCCTGCTCTCACTCCTCCAGACCCCGCGCGAGTGGCCCGGCAGCGAGCTCGCCGACAGGCTCTCGGTCTCCCCCCGCACGATCCGCCGCGACATCGACCGGCTCCGGGAGCTGGGCTATCCCGTGGAGGCGACGAAGGGAGCGGTGGGCGGCTACCGGCTCGTCGCGGGTACGGCGATGCCTCCGCTGCTCCTCGACGACGAGGAGGCCGTCGCGATCGCCGTCGGCCTCCGGGCGGGCGCGGGGCACGCCGTCGAGGGCGTCGACGAGGCGTCGGTACGGGCCCTGGCGAAGCTGGAGCAGGTGCTGCCGGCGCGGCTGCGGCACCGGGTCTCCACCCTCCAGAACGCGACGCTGCCGCTGACCCGCGGGGACGGCGCGACCGTCGCGCCCTCCACGCTGACGGCGATCGCCGGCGCGGTCACCGGCCACGAGCGGCTGCGCTTCGGGTACCGGGCGCGCGCGGGGGCGGAGTCGAAGCGGCTGGTGGAGCCGTACCGGCTCGTGTCGACGGGGAGCCGGTGGTACCTGGTGGCGTACGACCTCGGGCGCGAGGACTGGCGCACGTTCCGGGTCGACCGGGTCTCCGATCCGCTGGCGACCGGGGCGCGGTTCGCCCCGCGGGAGCTGCCGGAGGGGGACGCGGGGGCGTATCTGATCCGGTCGATGGCGCGGGCGCACGGCGAGTCGGACCGGGAGGTGGACCTGGACGTCGAGTTCGCGGCGCCGGTCGAGACGGTGGTGGCGGGCCTGCCGTCGCACCTGGTGCCGGTCGCGACGGGCCCGGAGAGCTGCCGGCTCCGCGCCCGCGTGACCGACTCCGTCGAGTGGGTGGCGGTCCGCCTGGCGCTGATGGGCCTCGACTTCACGATCCACGCGCCCGCGTCCCTCCGCGAGCACCTGCGGACCGTGGCGTCCCGGCTGGCCGAAGCGACCCGCTAGCGGCACGACGCCGCGAGGCCCGCACGGGGTGCGGGCC
>NZ_JBHTST010000261.1:0-2846 GCF_042794995.1 Streptomyces sp. NPDC056503 | reverse complement strand
TGTCGGCGTACGGACTTTTCTCCCCAGTTGCGTACGGATGAACGTCCCCAGCTTTGGTCGCGGGTTGCGGCAGTGCGGCAGAGGATCTCGGTTGAGATCGATGTCCCGACCAGGGACACTCGCGCGATGAGCCGCAGCACATCGTCTGAACCGATCGAGCGAGGGTGGGACGAGCCCTGGTATCGGGTCCGTATGGAGGGTTTCGAGGCTTCGTTCCTGCCCAGCGACGGCGAGGGCTTGGACGAGGTCTGCAACGTCGATGTCTTCGTGACTCTGGAGGATGAGTCTCGTTGGACCGCGACCGTGTTCACCGTCGCGGAAGTCGAGCGCCTGATGAAACTCTGGGCAGGAACCGACGAGGCCCTCGGCGGCCGGTACTTCTGGGTCTCGGACGGCCTGATCGTCAGGGATCCCGGCATCGACAGCATGACCGACGTGATCGCCGGACTGATCGAGAACGGCGAGTTCTCCGAGATCTTTCAGCCGGTGATCAACAACTGATCAAGTGCTCGGCCGCCGGAAACAGCTTGGGTCGTCAGGCCACGTCGTTCTCCCGCTCGATGGCCTTGAGGCGGTTCTTGAGCCGGTAGCTGGGGCCGTTGATGGAGATCACTTCGCAGTGATGGAGGAGCCGGTCGAGGATGGCGGTGGCGAGGACCTCGTCGCCGAAGACCTGGCCCCATTCGCTGAAGGTCTTGTTCGAGGTCAGGATGATCGAGCCCTTCTCGTAACGCTTGGAGATGACCTGGAAGACCAGATTCGCCTCCGCTCGTTCGAGGGGCTGGTAACCGACCTCATCCACCACGAGAACGCCGGGCCGCAGGTAGGTGCCGAGCTTGTTCGTCAGACGTCCTGCCGCCTCGGCGGCCTTGAGATTGCGGACCATGTCGTCGAGGCTGGTGAAGTAGATCGAGTAGCCGGCCCGGCAGGCCGCGACCGCCAAGGCGACGGCGATGTGCGTCTTGCCGACCCCGGGCGGCCCGAGCAGGGCGGCGTTCGCCTTGCCGTCGACGAACGAGAGGGTGGCGAGGTCCTTGACCTTGCGCGGGTCGAGGTCGGGCTGGAAGGAGAAGTCGTACTCGTCGATCGTCTTGTGATGCGGCAGCTTCGAGAGCCGCAGCCCCTGGCGGAAGCGGCGGTCGTCGCGGACGGCCAGTTCCTCGGACAGGACCAGGTCGAGGAAGTCGAGGTAGCCCATCTTTCCCTCGTCGGCCCGTCGGGTGTACTCGTTGATCGTTTCGGCCAGGTGGGGCAGGCCGAGCTTGCCGGCCGTGTTGCGGATGCGGGTGGAGACCAGCTCGCTCAAGACGTTTCCCTCGTGCTCGGGTGGGTGGTGAAGGGGCGGGTGCCGGTCAGCTCGTCATAGACCGACAGCGGACGGCGGCCGACCTCGACACGGGTGGCCGCAGCACGGTTCAGCAGAGCCTGCAAGGGTCCTGCCTCCTCGCCCCGAGGACGTTCACGACGAGGCTGTGGCGGGACATCGCCGGTGGTGGTGCGGCGTCCCTTGCCCGTGGGCAGGCCGTCCCAGTGGGCCTCTTCGACGACTCGGACTCCGCGGCCGACCGCCCGGGGATGAGTGGCCAGCAGTGTCTCGCCGCTGGCATCCGCGATGGTGGAATGCAGCATGATCTGCGACTTCGTAGCCCGGATCTCCACCAGCTGACGCGGTCGGACCCTGCGGGCCGGCACCGAGTAGAGGTTGCCGCCGAAGGCGACCAGGCAGTCCTTGCCGACCGGCCGCAGATGCCGCTCGGCCACCAGATACGGAGTCTCCGGCAGCGGTTTGAGGGCCATGTGGTCGCGGGCCGCCCGCTCGCCGATGATCTGCTGGTGAGTCCTGTGGGCCTGGGCCCGTCGCTGCGGGACCCAGGTAGTGAAGGCGGCGTCCATCTCCTCGACGGAGGAGAAGGACCGGCCGGACAGGACGTGGTCGCGGACGATGAGGACCTGGCGTTCGACGCGTCCTTTGCCGGTGGGCCGGTAGGCGGCCAGCACGTCGATGTCGAAGTCGTAGTGGCCGGCGAATCCGACCGCTTCCGGGTGCAGAGGGACCGCCTCGCCCGGAGCGACGTGGCGGCGGACGACGGTCTTCGTGCGGTCGTAGACGATCGTCATCGGGACGCCGCCGAAGTGGGCGAAGGCCCGTCGGTGGCAGTCGAAGAACGTCTGGAGGTCCTGGCTGGTGGTGAAGCAGCAGAACGGGTCGCGTGAGTACGACAGCGTTATGTGGAAGGAGTAGACCTTCCCGATGCCCATGTGGGCGAGGATCTTGCCCTCGTCGCCCCAGTCGACCTGGGCCTGGGCGCCGGGGATGACCTCGAACCGGCGGTGCATGCCGGCGAGTTCCTTTGGCGTGATGCCGAGTTCCTCGGCGATGCGAGGCCGGGCTTCCTGAACGTAGAGCTTGACTCGCTGGTAGTTGCCGGTGAAACCGTACTCCGCGGTCAGCCGCCCGTGGATCACCGCGGCCTTCATGAGGATCTCGGCCCGCAGCATCGAGTCGACCAGCGGCGCGAACTCGTCGATCACCCTCGCCTTCGACCGCCCGTTCGGCGACCGGCGCGGCGGGGTCGCCGGCCCTGGTGCCGACAGATACTTGCGGACCGTCTTCCGGTCCAGCCCGGTCTCCCGGGCCACCTCCGAGAGGCTGATCGCCCCGGACTCCAACAGACTCCGGAAGCGCCGCAGTTCCAACCATCGATGCGGGTCCAGGACCATCGTCGACCGCCTTCCGCCGCCTCTCACCGACCAAGCAGCAGAGTGCCGAGCAGCAGGTCTCAACGCATCAACAACTGTCCCTTTTCATCCGTACGCGGGTGGGGACGTTCACGTGTACGCCGACA
>NZ_JBHTST010000260.1:0-3080 GCF_042794995.1 Streptomyces sp. NPDC056503 | reverse complement strand
CACTCTTCGCGTCGTCGGCTGCGCCCTTTGTGAAAACGCCCCCGGCCCCGCGGGCGGCCCGGGGGGCGGCCCGGGCGGGGGCGCGGCGGCCCCCGCCGCCCGCCGCGGCGATCGCCGAGCCGAGGAAGGCGGTGGCCACCACCCAGGGGCGGTCGAGGACGTGCCCGGTGGCGTGGTCCAGGGAGTAGCGGCCGGCGCCGGTGATGCCGATGGCGGCGGCGGTGAAGCCGAGGAAGGCCGGGTACTCGTAGCCGCCGGCCTGGGCGAAGAAGCCGGCCGGGGCGTGCACGGAGACGGCGCCCGCCATGGCTCCGGCGGCGGCCGCGCCGGCGGCGGGGGTGGCCAGGCCGAGGGCGAGCAGGACACCGCCGCCGGCCTCGCCGAGCCCGGCGGCGATGGCGGACTCGCGGGGCGGGTGGAAGCCCATGGCCGCCATCCCCTGGGCGGTGCCCTCGATGCCCCCGCCGCCGAACCAGCCGAAGAGCTTCTGGGTGCCGTGCGCGGCGAGGACGGCGCCGGTGCCGACCCTCAGCACGAGCAGCCCGAGATCGCGTCGGTTGGGGTGGACCATGACGTTCTCCAGGTGCGGGAGGGGACGCGTACGTCTCCCACTGTCGGCGCGTCCGCCTCCCGCCGCCGCCCGGGAGCCCCGCGGATACGCCACACGAGTCACGTTTTGCGGCGTTTGCCCCGCGTTGCTTGACTGGGGTGGCCGTCGCCGTCCCGGCCCTCCGGGAGCGGCCCGAGGGAAGTGGGTACGCATGACCGCCGAGTCCCCCGACACCGCCGCTCTGCGCGAGCGCGTCCGGGCCCTGATGCCGCGCGCCGAGGAGGATCTGACCGCCCTGGTCGCGATGCGCTCCGTGGCCGACCCCCGCCAGTTCCCGCCCGAGGAGTGCGCCAAGGCCGCCGACTACCTGGTGCGGGCCTTCACCGAGGCCGGACTGAGCGACATGCGGCGGGTCACCACCCCCGACGGCACGGACGCCGTGGTGGGCCACGGGCGCGGCCCGGAGGGCGCGCCCACCGTCCTCCTCTACTGCCACTACGACGTGCAGCCGCCGCTCGACGACGCCGCCTGGCGGACCCCGCCGTTCGAACTGACCGCCCGCGACGGTCGCTGGTACGGGCGCGGCGCCGCCGACTGCAAGGGCAACATCGCCATGCACCTCACCGCGCTGCGGGCGCTCGGCGGCCCGGACGGCACGGGCTTCCCGGTGAACCTCAAGTTCGTGGCGGAGGGTTCGGAGGAGCAGGGCACCGGCGGCCTGGAACAGCTGGTCCCGCTCCGGCCCGAACTCTTCGAGGCGGACACCCTGTTGATCTGCGACACCGGCAACTTCGCGCTCGGGCTGCCCACGACCACGACCTCGCTGCGCGGCCTGACCAACGTGGTGGTGACGGTCTCCACGCTCAAGGGCGAGATGCACTCGGGCATGTTCGGCGGCCCGGCCCCGGACGCGCTGGCGGCGCTCGTACGGATCCTGGACAGCCTCCGCGACGAGCACGGCAACACGGCCGTCCAGGGGCTCGCCGGCGACGGGCGGTGGGACGGGGTGTCCTATCCGCCCGAGCAGTTCCGCACCGACGCCGGGGTCCTGGACGGGGTGCAGCTGGTCGGCACCGGGTCGGTCGCCGACGAGCTGTGGGCGCGGCCCGCGGTCACCGTCCTCGGCATCGACTGCCCGCCGGTGGTCGGCTCCTCCGCCGCCGTGCAGGCGAAGGTGCGGGCCCGGGTCAGCCTGCGGGTGCCGCCGGGGACCGACGCCGAACAGGCCCGGAAGGCGCTCACCGACCACCTGGTGGCGGCGGCGCCCTGGGGCGCGCGGGTCGAGGTGGAGGCGGAGAGCGCCGGACAGCCCTTCCGGGCCCGCACCGACGGGCCCGCGTACACGGCGCTCGGTGCCGCGCTGCGCGAGGCGTACGGCACGTCCATGGTGCAGTCGGGGCAGGGCGGTTCGATCCCGCTGTGCAACGTGCTGGCGGACCGGTTCCCCGACGCGGAGATCGCGCTGATCGGCGTGGAGGAGCCGGGCTGCCTCATCCACGCCCCGAACGAGAGCGTCGACCCCACGGAGATCGAGCGGATGGCGCTGGCCGAGGCGCTCTTCCTCCGCTCCTACGCCGAGGCGTTCGCGCGCTCGGCCGGCGCGTGACGGCACGGGAGAGGAGACGGACCCGGAGCCTTCCGCCCGGAGCCTGATCCGCCGGGTGGTCCGCCCCGTCCGGCCCCCGTCCGGCCCCCGTCCGGTCCGGCGCGTGGTCCGCGGTCGGTCCGCCGTCGGCCCGATCTCCGGGCGGGCGGCGGACCGGCTTGTTCCGTGCGCTAGATTTTGCCGGTCCTCGACCGTCGATCGCTCGCGATCACCACTCTCCGGAGCCGGCTTCCCATGACCGACATCGTCAACGGCCTCGGCCGTGCCACCGCCTACGGCGCCCTCGGCGTGGTCCTGCTGATCCTCGGCATCGTCCTGGTGGACATCCTGACCCCCGGCAAGCTGGGCCGGCAGATATGGGAGGACCGCAACCGCAACGCGGCCGTGCTGCTCAGCTCCGCCCTGCTCGGCATCGGCGGGATCGTCTTCACCTCCATCTGGACCACCTACGACAACTTCGGCAAGGGCCTGGCCTCCACCGCCGCGTTCGGTCTCCTCGGCCTGGTCATGATGGCCGTCGCGTTCCTGGTGGTGGACCTGGTGACGCCCGGCAAGCTGGGTGCCACGCTGGTGGACCCGGAGCCGCACCCGGCGGTCTGGGTGACCGCCTCCTGCAACATCGCCGTCTCCGCGATCGTCTCCGCCTCGATCGCCTGACGAGCCGCGCCCCCGGCGCAACGCGCCCGCCGTCGAGCCGTACCGCCCGACGAGGCGCGTCGCCCGGCACGGCGCCCGCCGCCCCCTCTCCGGCCCGGTGCCCGTCCGTTCAGGACGGGACCGGGCCGGCGGCCGTCCCGGCCGGTTCCACCTCCAGGAAGCGGCGGCCGCGCGGGCCCGGGTTTGGCCCGGGCGCCCCGCCGGGCCGGGCGGGGGGGGCGGCGCAGGGCGCCCGGGGGGGGGGCGCCGGGCCGGCGGCCCCCGCGC
>NZ_JBHTST010000259.1:0-3140 GCF_042794995.1 Streptomyces sp. NPDC056503 | reverse complement strand
GGAGGGGGCCGGTGCGGGGCGGTCGCATGGCCGCCGGCCGCGACGGGGGGGTGGTCGCGGGGCGGCGGCGGGGAGGCGGTCATCGCGCTCCTCCACCCGCCTACCCGCGCTTCACGCGGGCATTCCGGGTTTTATCCAGTGGCGTCGTCCCCGGTCGGAATGAGAGGCTTCCTCCACACCGAAGGGGTGTAGCTCAGCTGGTCAGAGCGCCGGTCTCCAAAACCGGATGTCGCAGGTTCGACTCCTGTCACCCCTGCCACGCCGTCATGTGCCCCCGCGCGTCGGGGCCCGCGCGTCCGGCCCCGCGGGGCCGGATCCGTCCCGCGCGTCCCCGACGGCCCGTCAGAGGCCGCTGACGCCGCCCGGGAAGGGCCAGCCGCCCCCGCGGTAGTACTGGCCGATCTCCTCGCGGTACTGCGTGTCGGCGAGGTGCTTGTCGGAGACGAACTCGGGTGCGTCCTTGACCTGTTCCTTGGAGAGGGCCAGGTAGAGGGTGTGCTCGTCCAGGTCGACCCGGGTCACCGTGCTCGCCGGGATCAGCACCTCCTTGCCGAAGATCCAGACGCCCGTGTCCACGACCAGGTAGGAGTCGTCCACCTCGTCGGAGTGCTTGTCCACCTTGCCGATGTGCCCGTCGGACGCCTCGACCCGCCATCCGGTGAGGTCGGTGCCCGCCAGGCGGCCGGACTCGGCGTGGTAGGACCACAGGTGATCGGTCATCTCTGTCACTCCTCTGTCGCTGTGTTCGGGTGTCGCGCGGCGCCGTCGTGCGGACCGCTAGAGCAGGTCGCGCCGGTCGTCCTCGGTCACCGTGGGCGCCACGGGCGGTACCACCATCCGGCGGCGGCGAAGAACGCTCGTGTACACGGCGGTTCCGAGGATGCCGACCGCCATGAGGATCAGGCCGACCAGATCGAGGTCGACCGCGTCGAGTTCCCAGTCGGACGCGAAGGTGAGGATGGCGCCGACGGCGATCATGATGATGAACAGTCCCAGTCCCACGGATGCTCCTCCCATGCGGGTTGGACAGCGTCCGCGTACCCGGGTCTCCGGGGAACATTCCGCCGCGTCCGAAGAGCGCCCGCGCCCGCCCCTCCCCCGGCCCCGCGCGACCACGCCCTCCCCTCTTCTCGCCCTCCTCCGGGGGATGTTCATGGATCGACGGGGCACGCGTCAGCCGCGAGCCCGCGCGTACGACGGCGGGCCGTCCACCCGTCGACCGGCCCGCCGGCAACGGCCGGCCACACCCCCAGGGAGCCCCGATGCAGGTGCGTGCGAGGCAAGTCCGTCCGGATCCCACGCCGACGGCCCGCGCCGTCGGCGGCCGCTACCGGATCGACCGTCCGCTGGGCCGCGGCGGCGCGGCCGACGTGTACGAAGCGCTCGATCTGCGGCTGCGCCGCCCGGTGGCGGTGAAGGTCTTCCGCCCGTCGGAGGCCCGCCGGACCGACGTGCAGTGCGGTCAGGAGGCCCGGATCCTGGCCCGCATGCACCATCCCGGCCTGGTGACGCTCTACGACACGGGCAGCGACGACGGCCGGCCCTTCCTGGTGATGCAGCTCGTCCGGGGGACGACCCTGCGGCAGCGGATAGCCCGCGCGGCCCTCACCCCCGCCGAGACCTGCCGGACGGGCACCGCCCTCGCCTCGGCCCTCGCCCACGTGCACGCCCGCGGGGTCGTCCACCGCGACGTCAAACCGTCGAACATCCTGCTCGACCGGGCGGGCGCCCCCCACCTCTCGGACTTCGGCATCTCCCGCCGCCTCGACGAGCCCGCGGACGCCGCGTCCGAGAGCGCCGGCACGCTCGTCGGGACCGCCTCCTACATGGCGCCCGAACAGGCCCTCGGCCGGGACGCGGGGCCCGCGGCCGACGTCTACAGCCTCGGTCTGGTGCTCCTGGAAGCGCTGAAGGGCGAGGCGGAGTACGGGGGGACGCCGCTGGAGGCGGCGCTGGCACACCTGAACCGGCCCCCGGTGCTCCCGCCCGGCCTGCCCCCGGAGCTCGCCGGCCTGCTGACGGCCATGACCGCCCGGTCCCCCGGGGCCCGGCCCGACGCGGCCGCCTGCGCCCGGGTCCTCGCCGAACCGCGCACCGCCGGACCCGGCTCCCCCGGGAGGGTCCGGGGCGCCGCCCCCGCCTTTCGGGAACCGGGCACGGCGGCCGGCCGGCCGGGGCGCCGCGTCGGCGCGCGCGCCGTGACGGCGACCCTGGTCACGCTCGGTCTCGCCCTGACGGGGTCCGTGGGCGGCGCCCCCGCGGGGGAGGCGTCCTCGCCCCGGCCGGGACCGGCGGACACGACCCGGGCGGCCGCGCCGGCACCGCCCGTACCGCCCGCGCCGGACGCCGACGACCCGCGCCCGGCGGGCTGAGGGGACCTCAGGAAGGTACGCCCCGAGCCGTCTCGGCCCGAAGAGGCCTCACACCCCGGAGGGTTCCGGGGTGTGAGACGGCCGCGACGGGCAACACGGAGTCCAGGAACCGGAGCCCGGGGGCGCCCGCCCCCGGTGGCAGGGAAGGCGGTGGAGATGGCGCACGACATGTGGACCTACGGGGAGACCGCGGCGCACCTGGACCTGACCGGGTACCGGGTCGAGGCCACGGACGGGTTCGTCGGCACGGTCGACACGCACGAGCCCACGGCGGGCCGCGGCCATGTCGTGGTCGACACGAGCCCCTGGATCCCCGACAGGCGCGTCGTCGTGCCGGCCGGCGTCGTGACCTCGGTCGACCCCGGCGGGGAGACGCTGCGCATCGGCTGCTCCAGGCGGCTGATCGAGCAGGCACCGCCGTTCGAACCCGGCCCCGACCACGACCGGGACGACGAACAGCCGCACCGGATGCGGCTCGTCGACTACTACCTGGCGTTCTTCCGGTAGCCGACGACCCGTTCCGCGGTATCCGTCCCGCCCTTTCGATCGGAGGAGAGAATCCCATGACCGCACTGATCGCCCGCATCAAGCGGTTCGCCCGCGGCCCCCAGGCCCGTGGCGCGGCGGCGTCCGTCCGCCGGGCCGCCGCCGACCCCCACAAGCGCGCCCAGGCGCGGCGCCTTCTCGGCCGCCTGCGCGGCCGCCGCTGACGACCGCTCACCGGGCCCGGCGGGCCCGTGGGACGACGCCCCGCGCGACATACGGCGC
>NZ_JBHTST010000258.1:0-3445 GCF_042794995.1 Streptomyces sp. NPDC056503 | reverse complement strand
CTCCCGGGGAGGCGGCCCCTCGACGCCGTTTCTCCCGGTGCGGCGGGCGCGGTACGGGGGTCGGCCCTTGGCACGGGGGACGCCGCCGAGGCCGAAGGAGGCGGGCACGGCCCCGGGGCCCGCGACGTCGACACCGAAGCTCGCGGCGCCGCCGACGGGGACGGCCGCGGTCCAGGACTCGCCGGTGGCCCGGACCCGCCGGCGTCGAAGCCGGTGGCGAGGTCGAGGTACTCGACGCCGCCGCCGTTGCCGCTCCAGGACCAGCCCGGGTAGCCGAGGTCCAGCCGTCGGGCGGTGGCCATGACGGCGTCCTCGTCGGGGTCGCCGTCACTGTGGGCGTCCCCGAACTCGCCGACGACGATGGGCAGTCGGCGGTCGACGAAGCTGCCCGGGTACTCCTCGACCTCGGCGGCGGTGTCGTACACGCCGTACAGGTGGAGGGAGAAGACGGTGTCGCGGTCGGGGTCGGCGGCGAAGACGGCGGGGTCACGAGAACGGGCTCCGGCTCCACTTCCGTGGAGCGGTGACGCCCCGTCACGGCTACGGACGAGGGCTGTGTGAGTGATCACGTCTCCCCTAGTCTGACGGGGCCTTGATCGTTTCGAGCCAGGGGTGGGGATCCGTATGGCAGCGCGCACGACCGGCGACACGAGACCGGGACGGGAGCGGTGGCTTTCGTCCCGCGGGGGAACGCGGCGGCTCCGCCCCCTGGTCGCGGCCGTTGCCGCGCTGGTCGTCGGCCTCACCGCGGGCTGCTCCGCCTCAGGGGGCTCGATGCGCGTTGTCTGGGATGCGCCGGTCGACGACAAGGCCCGGGACCACGGCAACGGTGCCTGGCTCGTCGACGACACGCTCGTCCGCAGCCGGTACGACGCCGTCACCGCCTTCGACGCCCGGTCGGGCGACCGGCGCTGGGAGTACGCACCGCCCGGTCAGGACCATGTGTGCGCGGTCTCGCGTCGTACGGCCGGTTCCGTCGTCCTGCTGGCACGGGGGGACCGTGGTCCGGGCGGTCAGGGCTGTGCGACCGTCGCCGCGCTGGACCTCACGACCGGCCGTGAGCTGTGGCACGTACGACGCGCCCCGGCCGACCTCACGGAGTCGCTCACCGACATGGTCGCCGCCGGGGGCGGGCTCGCCGTACTGCGGGACGGCGATGACCGATGGGTCCTCAAAACGGTCCGGCCTGCTGTTCAAGGATCGGAGGCCCTGCGCGCTTTCGACCTGCTGACAGGCGCCCCACGCTGGAAGGCGGCAGTCCCGGCGGGCTGTGTGCCCGAGCGGGTCGCCGCCGGCGAGCGGCAGGTCCTCGCGGTGCTCACCTGCGGCCGCACCGAACTGCGGCTGGCCGCGTTCGACAAGGCCGACGGGAAGGCCCGATGGTCCGCGCCGCTCGGCGGCCGCCCGACTCCGGGCACGGACGCGGAGGTGACGCTGCTGTCGACCGATCCCGTGGTCGTGCAGGTCGGCGGGACCGTGCAGGGCGGCCGGCCGGGCGCCTACCTCGCCTTCGACGAGGACGGGACGTCCCTGAGCCGGATCGAGTCCACCGCTGGTCACGGCACGAGCCAGTCGCGCAGGCCCGGGGTTGTGGCGGTCGCGGACGGGCGGCTCTACATCGCCGCCGAGACCAAGCGCGGTAAGGAGTACGTGAACCGGGTGGTCGCCTTCGACCTTCTGGAGGGCACCGAAGTATGGCGGCGCGACCTGGCCTCCGGACGTGGCTTCCTCGCACTCGAAGCGGCCGGCGGCCGAGTGACCGCCCTCGTCCGCATGCTCGCGCGCAGGCGTGACGACACGGACGAACTGCTGGTCCTCGACGCGGCCACCGGCAACGAACAGGACACCGGGACCGACACCGACCACAAGGCGGGCGAACTCGCGGACCTGCTCATCCACGAGGACCTGGTGGTCGTCGTGCGATGGGGCGGGGGCGTGCGGCCCTTCTCGGTGTACGAGCCCGCATGACGTCGGGGACATCGGGCCGCAAGGACGCGCCGAGAGAGCAGTTCCCCTGCGGCACGGCCGCATGACCCCACCACAGAAGCTGGACCAGAACCCGAGAAGGGTCTGGCTCAACTTCCGTGAAACCACGCTGCCCGGGCTTGCGCCAACCTCTGGACGAGCCTTTGACCCGCAGGTTCACCAGGGCCGTCGACCTCGGCCACCGAGGATGGGTTCGGCTTCACGGAAGTTGTGCCGGAACCCGTTCTTCGTGAACGAAGCCGGAGGGCCTTGATGTCGGCGAGGGACTGCCCGGCACGGTCGGCGTACCAGGTGTGGGCGTGGTTGACGCCGCGGAGGACGAAGTCCTTGCCGATGGCGGCGACGAGCCGCCCGTCCACGACGCAGAACCCGTCGGAGCGGTCGGCGGCCTCCGCGGCGACGGGGCCCGAGGTGATCGTGGCGGCGAGGGCGAGCGGCGTCGCCGCCGAGAGGACCCGTGTCCTGTTCACGCGGCGCTCCCCACTCGGTGCCGCGCCCGCCCGGGGAGGGGAACGGCGCGGGCGTGCCCGACATGGAGTGAGATCGCGGCCGATCGTCGTCGGACGCCCCGGGCGGGCCCGTGGGTGCGGGGCGGACCGTCACCGGGCCCCACTGCCCGGTGTGGTGACGCGGCTCTGTACCGGGCAGTGGGGATTGACCGCAGGAGCGGTTCAGGTCATCGCCTTCGTCTGTCGGCGAATTCCCTGTCGTACCCTGGCGGCGGAATTGAGGCTAGGTGCCGTGATGGCCGATAACAAGAGACGGAACATAACCGGTTAAGTTTAGTACTGGTTTCGTTGTCGCCGAAAAGGGTCAGGCGATGCGGTCCGCGGTGCCCGTCGTGGCGCGGAAGGCCGTACCGGCGCCCTCCACCGCGACTTCGGCGCCCGCGGGTACGAACACGGCCCGGCCGGGGCCGATGCCGATGCTCTCCCCGGACGAGGAGACCACCACGGTTCCGGCGACGCAGAGGACGATCTGCGGGGCGTCCAGCGTCACGCGCCGCCGCGGCTCGCCGGCGCGAAGGAGGTACCGCGACAGACGGAAGTCGTCCACCGGCGCCGGGTACACCCCCTCCCCCTCCTCCTCACGGGGGGTCAGGACACGGGTCGGCGGCGCGTCGAAGCGGACGACCCGGGCCAGCTCCTCCGTGTCCACGTGCTTGGACGTCAGCCCGCACCGCAGGACGTTGTCGGAGCTCGCCATGATCTCCACCCCGAGCCCGGAGAGGTACGCGTGCGGAACCCCGGCCCCGAGGAACAGCGCCTCACCGGGACTCAGCTCGACGTACCGGAGCATCAGCGCGGACAACAGCCCGGCATCGCCCGGCCGGGCGCGTGCGATGCGGTCGTAGGCGTCGACGTGGGCCTCCCCCCGAGGCGGGGCCGGGCTCTCCGTCGAGGCGGGGCTCTCGGCCGAGTCCGGGCCCGTCGCCGAGGCACTGGCCGTGGCCGCGGCC
>NZ_JBHTST010000257.1:1854-3468 GCF_042794995.1 Streptomyces sp. NPDC056503 | reverse complement strand
GGGCTCGATATTGGGCGTTTCAAAGCGGGTACCGGAATATCAACCGGTTGTCCATCGACTACGCCTGTCGGCCTCGCCTTAGGTCCCGACTTACCCTGGGCAGATCAGCTTGACCCAGGAACCCTTAGTCAATCGGCGCACACGTTTCTCACGTGTGTATCGCTACTCATGCCTGCATTCTCACTCGTGAACCGTCCACAACTCGCTTCCGCGGCTGCTTCACCCGGCACACGACGCTCCCCTACCCATCACAGTCCCCGTTGGGGGTATGTACTGCAATGACACGACTTCGGCGGTACGCTTGAGCCCCGCTACATTGTCGGCGCGGAATCACTTGACCAGTGAGCTATTACGCACTCTTTCAAGGGTGGCTGCTTCTAAGCCAACCTCCTGGTTGTCTCTGCGACTCCACATCCTTTCCCACTTAGCGTACGCTTAGGGGCCTTAGTCGATGCTCTGGGCTGTTTCCCTCTCGACCATGGAGCTTATCCCCCACAGTCTCACTGCCGCGCTCTCACTTACCGGCATTCGGAGTTTGGCTAAGGTCAGTAACCCGGTAGGGCCCATCGCCTATCCAGTGCTCTACCTCCGGCAAGAAACACGCGACGCTGCACCTAAATGCATTTCGGGGAGAACCAGCTATCACGGAGTTTGATTGGCCTTTCACCCCTAACCACAGGTCATCCCCCAGGTTTTCAACCCTGGTGGGTTCGGTCCTCCACGAAGTCTTACCTCCGCTTCAACCTGCCCATGGCTAGATCACTCCGCTTCGGGTCTAGAGCGTGCAACTCGATCGCCCTGTTCGGACTCGCTTTCGCTACGGCTTCCCCACACGGGTTAACCTCGCTACACACCGCTAACTCGCAGGCTCATTCTTCAAAAGGCACGCAGTCACGACCCACTGGGTAAACCCAGTGAGCGACGCTCCCACGGCTTGTAGGCACACGGTTTCAGGTACTATTTCACTCCGCTCCCGCGGTACTTTTCACCATTCCCTCACGGTACTATCCGCTATCGGTCACCAGGGAATATTTAGGCTTAGCGGGTGGTCCCGCCAGATTCACACGGGATTTCTCGGGCCCCGTGCTACTTGGGTGTCTCTCAAACGAGCCGCTAATGTTTCGTCTACGGGGGTCTTACCCTCTACGCCGGACCTTTCGCATGTCCTTCGACTACATCAACGGTTTCTGACTCGTCCCGCCGCCGGCAGACGACGGAAGAGAGATCCCACAACCCCGCATGCGCAACCCCTGCCGGGTATCACACGCATACGGTTTGGCCTCATCCGGTTTCGCTCGCCACTACTCCCGGAATCACGGTTGTTTTCTCTTCCTGAGGGTACTGAGATGTTTCACTTCCCCTCGTTCCCTCCACACTGCCTATGTGTTCAGCAGTGGGTGACAGCCCATGACGACTGCCGGGTTTCCCCATTCGGAAACCCCCGGATCAAAGCCTGGTTGACGACTCCCCGGGGACTATCGCGGCCTCCCACGTCCTTCATCGGTTCCTGGTGCCAAGGCATCCACCGTGCGCCCTTAAAAACTTGGCCACAGATGCTCGCGTCCACTGTGTAGTTCTCAAGCAACGACCAGCCACCCATCACCCCGCCACAAA
>NZ_JBHTST010000256.1:0-3539 GCF_042794995.1 Streptomyces sp. NPDC056503 | reverse complement strand
GTCACCGACGGAGGCGGGGCGCTTCGCGTTCCGCGGGCTTCCGGCCCGACCCCGGGGTGGCCGTGCGGGACCGGGCGGTCGTGCGGATTGTTCCTGTCGCGGCCTTTTCCCCTTATGGGGCAGAGTGTCGCGACGCCGGCCGCCGCACGGCCGCCGCGGGCTCCGGGGATTCGCATCGTTCAGGTAACGGCCCTTGGTGCCCGACTCTTCGTGTTGTTTACTTTGCCCACAACGCATGCTCGTAACTGCTTGAAAGTCGCAAAGATTCCTCAGATCCTTGCGTGTGCCGAGCTTGCTGTGGTTCGGACCCTGGGGCCTGTCGTCGTGACCGGCCGAGAGACACGAAGGCGGAACTGACGATGAAGAAGCGCGTGTTCGTGGCGGCCTGCACCCTCGGTGTGCTCACCCTCACGGCCTGCGGCGGCGGCGGCGCGTCGGACGGCGGGGACGTGACCCTGAAGCTCGTCGCCGCCGACTACGGCGACAAGGCGTCCAACAGCTCGACCGCGTACTGGAAGGACGTGGCGGAACGCTTCACCGCCGCCAACCCGACGATCAAGGTCGACGTCCAGGTCGTCAACTGGAACGACATCGACGCCCAGGTCAAGACGATGATCCAGAGCGGCAACGTGCCGGACGTCCTCCAGACCGGCGGCTACGCCGACAAGGTCGCCGACGACCTCCTCTACAAGGCGGACGAGGTCCTCTCGGAGCAGACCCGCGCCAACCTCATCGACAGCTTCGCCAAGGCGGGAGAGGTCGACGGCACGCAGTACGGCATCCCGTTCGTCTCCTCCGCGCGCGCCCTCTTCTACAACAAGGCGATCTTCGCCAAGGCCGGCATCACCGAGGCGCCCACGTCCTGGGCCGAGCTGAAGGCCGCCGCGGAGAAGGTCAAGGCCAAGGCGCCCGGCGTCATCCCGTACGCCCTCCCGCTCGGCCCCGAGGAGGCCCAGGGCGAGTCCCTGATCTGGGAGCTCGGCAGCGGCGGCGGCTTCACGGACGCCAAGGGCGCGTACACCCTGAACAGCCCGGCCAACGTCGAGGCGTTCGGCTGGCTCAAGACGAACCTGGTCGAGCCCGGCCTCACCTACGCCAACCCCGCCACCACCGACCGCAAGACCGCCTTCGCCGACTTCGCGGCCGGCAAGACCGCCATGCTCAACGGCCACCCCTCGCTCATCCAGATGTCCAAGGACGGCAAGGTCGACTACGGCGTCGCGCCCATCCCCGGCAAGGACGGAGCGCTCACGTCCACGCTCGGCGTGGCCGACTGGATGATGGCGTTCAAGGACGGCGGCCACAAGGAAGAGGTCAGGAAGTTCCTCGACTTCGCGTACTCCAAGGAGAACACGCTGAAGTTCGACGAGACGTACAACCTCATGCCGGTCACCAAGGACACGCTCCAGGAGATGACCACCAACGGCAGGCACGAGGACCTGGAGCCGTTCTTCGCCCTGCTGCCGAACGCCGTCTTCTACCCGCTGGGCGACACCACCTGGGACGCCGTCTCCGCCGAGATCAAGAAGAGCGGCGGCACCGCCGTGAACGACCCCGCGAAGGTGCTGGGCGAGCTGCAGAAGAAGGCCGAGGCGGCGGTCGCCGACCAGTAGGCCCAGGCCCCGCAGGCTCCGCCCCTCACGGAAGGCACCCCTCGTGTCCCCCACAACGTCTCCCGCCCGCCCCGGCCGCAAGGGCGGCCGGGGCGGCCTGGCCCGGCTGGGGCCGCTGCCCTGGATCGGGCCCGCCGTCCTCCTCATCGGGCTCGTCGTCCTCTGGCCCGTCTACGAGATGGCCCGGACGTCGTTCCTGAAGATCAGCAGCAGCGGATTCGTCCGCGGCTCGGCCGGGTTCGACAAGTACAAGCAGCTCTTCGACGAGCCGGCGCTGCCCTCGGTCGTCCTCTCCACCGTCGTGTGGACGACCGTCGTCGTCACCGCCACGATGGTGATCTCCCTGGCGCTGGCGCAGCTCTTCAACCAGAGGTTCCCCGGACGCCGCGTCACCCGCTGGGCCCTGATCGCCCCCTGGGCCGCCTCGGTCGTGATGACCGCGATCGGCTTCAAGTGGATGCTCGACCAGACGGCCGGCGTCCTCAACACGCTCATGACCGACCTCGGGATCGTCGACGGCCCGAAGGACTGGCTCGGCGACCCCGCGACCGCCTGGCCGTGGATGATGTTCGTCGCCGTGTTCGTGTCGCTGCCCTTCACCACGTACACCCTGCTCGCCGGGCTCCAGACCATCCCCGCCGAGGTCTACGAAGCCGCCCGGGTCGACGGCACCGACACCTGGCAGACGTACCTGCGGATCACCCTCCCGCTGCTGCGCCCGGCGCTGCTCGTCGGCATGGTGATCAACCTGATCAACGTCTTCAACTCGTTCCCGATCATCTGGTCCATGACCCGCGGCGGACCGGACAGCGACACCGCCACCACCACGGTCTTCATGTACCAGCTCAAGAACGCCGACATCGGCCAGTCCGCGGCGATGTCCGTCGTCAACTTCGCGCTCGTCGTGCTGATGGTCGTCCTCTTCCTCAAGGCCACCCGCTGGAACCAGGAGGAGAGCTGATGTCCCAGCAGACCCTCGACCGCGCCACCCGCGCGGCACGCTCCACCCCCGCGGCCGGCGAAGCGGGCCGGCGGTCTCCCCGGACCCCGCGCCGGCTGCGCCCGCGCGTCCTGCTCGTCGCGGCCGTCGCGTGGATGCTGGCCGCCGTGTTCCTGCTGCCGTACGTGGAGATGATCGTCACCGCGCTCCGGCCGGCGGACGAACTCCGCGACGCCACCTACCTGCCGAGCGCCTTCGAGTGGGCGAACTTCGTCGACGTCTGGCGCGAGTCCCACCTCGGGGACAACCTGCGCGTCACGCTGCTCGTCTCCGCCGGATCCACCCTGCTCGTCCTGCTGGTCGCGATCCCCGCCGCGTACTACACCGCGCGCGTGAGGTTCCGCGGCCGCAAGCTCTTCCTGCTGCTGGTGCTCGTCACCCAGATGTTCCAGCCGACGTCCCTGCTGGTCGGTCTCTACCGCGAGTTCTACCAGCTCGACATGCTCAACTCCGTCTGGACCCTGATCCTCTGCAACGCGGCCTTCAACCTGGCCTTCGCGATCTGGATCCTCACCGCGTACTTCTCCTCCATCCCCGAGGCGCTGGAGGAGGCGGCCATGATCGACGGCCTGGGGCGGGGCGGCGCCCTGATGCGGATCACCCTTCCGCTGGCGATGCCCGGCGTCGTCACCGCGATGATCTTCACCTTCATCGCCGCGTGGAACGAGTTCGTGATGGGCCTGACGCTCTCCACCGTTCCCGAGAGCCAGCCCCTGACCGTCGGCATCAACAGCTTCATCGGCAACTACACCGTCCAGTGGAACTACCTGTTCGCCGGCTCGGTCATCGCCATCGTCCCCGTCGTGGTCCTCTTCGCCCTCATCGAGCGCAAGGTCGTCTCCGGGCTGACCGCGGGATCCGTCAAGTAACACCCCGTCCGCGGCCCGCCCGGCCCCACCCGTCCGCGTCCCTGCGCGGTCGGCGGG
>NZ_JBHTST010000255.1:0-3585 GCF_042794995.1 Streptomyces sp. NPDC056503 | reverse complement strand
GGATCCGAGAGGTCCCGGACGACCCGGCGGTCGCGCCGGCACGGCCCACGGCGCCCCGCCGGTTCACGCCGGTGGGGTCGTCGCCCCCGCCGGGTCCGCGCGGCCCCCGCCACGGGCCCGTCTCCCGCGTCCGGCGCGAGTCCGTCTCCCGTGCCCGCCACGGGCCCGTCTCCCGCGTCCGGCGCGAGGCCGGTACGCGCCCGGTGCGCGTGTCCCGGTGCCGTGGGCCCAGCCGAAACCGCATCAAACGGCGCGGGTATCGTCGGGGCAGACCACCGTCCCCCGCCCCCGTGGAGAGCGATCATGTCCGGCCAGTCCACCCGCCGCACCGTCCTGAAGGGTGCCGCTCTCGCCGGTGCCGCCGGGCTGGGAGTCGCCGCCTGCTCCACCGAGTCCAAGCTCGGCCACGCCGGGGTCCCGACGCCGACCGCGCCGGTCGCCCTCGGCTCGCCCGACGAGGTCCCCGTCGGCGGCGCCAAGCTCTTCCGCGAGCAGCGGATCCTGGTGAGCTGCCCCGCCAAGGGCCAGTACAAGGCCTTCAGCGCCCAGTGCACTCACGCCGGCTGCGTCCTCGACAAGATCGAGGACAACGAGGGCAACTGCCCCTGCCACGGCAGCCGCTTCGACGTCACCACCGGCAAGGCCCTCCAGGGCCCCGCCACCGTCCCGCTGCCCGCCGTCGAGATCCGCGTCGAGGACGGCGAGCTCGTCGCCGGACCGAAGGCCGCGCCCTCCGCCTGAACCGCCCGGACGAGGACACCGGGCCCCCGTCCCGGCGCCCGGACGGGGACGCCCGGTCCCGTCCCGGCGCCCGGTCCGGGACCCTCAGTCCCAGTCCCAGTCGATCCCCAGGATCCCGGGACGCACCCCCTGCTCCACCAGGTGGACCGTGCGGTGCCGGCCGCCGAGCGTCAGCTCCGTGCGGCCGCCGCGCGGAGCGCCCGCCGACGCCTGGGCGAAGCGCCGGCACCGTACCGGCAGCGCCGCCTCGTCGAAGGAGACCTGGAGCACGTACTGGCCGCCCGCGAAGGTGAAGCCGCGCAGGTACTCGCCGCTCGGGCCGGCCGTCCCGTCCTCGAAGCCGTACGAGAACAGGTGCGTCTCACCGGCCCGCAGCCGCGCGTCGAAGAGCAGCTCGGCGACGACCACGCCCGTCTCCGCGTGCCAGCGCACCCGCCCGGTGCGGCAGTTCTCCACCGATCGCACCCGCACCCGCGCCGGGTCGCACCCCGGGTCGCCGTGGTGGAGGGCGAGGTAGCGGTCGACGCCGTCCCGGTGCGCCCGCACCACGTGCTGCGACTCGCGGCCGGCCAGCTCCCGGCCGGGACCGATCCGCACCCGCTCGTGGTGGCCGACCGTGTGCAGCCCGCCGTCCGCCGGTGACTCCAGCTCCGCGAAGAGCTCCTCCACCGCGCCCGAGGCCTCCATCAGCGAACGGTACGAGCGGGCCGCCGGCCGCTCCACCCCCTCCCGGGCCGCCGCGTCCCCGGTCAGCAGCCGCAGCAGCGAGTTGTCCGGCAGCTGGAGCACCTCCTCCAGCGCCCGGACCGCCTTCAGCGACTCCGGCCGCTGCGGGCGGCGCGCGCCCTGCTGCCAGTAGCTCAGCGAGGTCACGCCGACCTTGACGCCCCGGTGCGCGAGATGGTGCTGGACCCGCTGGAGCGGCAGTCCGCGCACGGCCAGCGCGGTGCGCAGCGCCAGGTGGAAGGGGCCGGTGTGCAGCAGCTGCACCAGATCGGCCTCGGTGTGGCTCACACGGGCTCCTCGGTGAACGTTCACGCCCCCGGCGCGGGTCGCCGGGGCCCGGACGGCGGGCGGGCAGGTGGGCGGCGGGCGCGCGTTCACACCCGCGCCACACCGTTCACAGCCCGATGTCACCCCGCATTGAAGCGTGTTGACCCGCTCCCGACAACGACCGATGCTCCAAGCGGTGTCCGGACGCCACCTCCACCCCCCACACCTCTCCACCCCCCACCCATCCCCACCCCCCGCACTGGGAGGAACCCCATGCGCAGACGACTCCGGAACGGGAAGCGGAGCCTCGTGGCGTTCGCCGCCGCCGCGCTGCTCCTCGTCCCCACCGCGGCCTCGGCGTCCGCCGCGCCGGCCCCCGTACCCGCCGAGACCACCGCCGCCGCCCTCGGTGCCAAGCGCCTGAACATCACCATGCAGGCCCAGCAGAAGACCAACTGGTGCTGGGCGGCCGGCGGGAACACCATCGCGACCTGGTTCGGCCGCGGCTACAGCCAGAACCAGTTCTGCAACGCCGCCTTCCAGCGCCAGCAGGGGTACGACTGCCCGAACTGGCAGGCCACCCTCGGCAACGTCCAGACCGGGCTCTCCTGGGCGGGCGTCAACCCCGGCTCCTACGTCGACGGCTGGCTCCGCTACTCCACCGTCCAGACCGAGATCAACGCCGACCGGCCCGTCGAGACCCGCATCCAGTGGTCGAGCGGCGGCGGCCACATGCACGTGCTGTACGGATACGACGACGCGAACAGCTGGGTCTACTGGGGCGACCCGTGGCCTTCCAGCAACCGCTACAACTGGGCCTCCCACGCGTGGTACGTCGACAACGGGTCCTTCTCCTGGACCCACTCGCTCTACCGGATCGGGGCATGATCATGACCACCACCGGACTCCTGACCGGAGCCGCCGCCGCGCTCCTCGCCCTCGGCGCCACCGCCCCGGCCGCCGCCGCGGGCCCCGGAGGGCCGCCGCCGGCCGCGCCGACCGCCGAGCGGGCCGCCGCCGCGCCCGAGACCCTGGCCACGCTCGGCCGCTTCTTCGCCCGTGACGGGGCGCTCGCCCGTACCGACGCGGAGCCCCGGATATCCGGCGCGTCCGTCCCGGTACGGATCCTCTCCGCGGACTTCGTCGCCGGGAAGGCGGGCGCGCCCGTGGCCCGCGAGGAGTTCCGGGCCAGCCTCGCCGTCGCCGCCGACGGACAGAGGGCGTCCCTGTGGACGGTGCGCGGTTCCGACGGCTGGCGGGTGGTGAACATCGCCACCGGCGACGACGAGATCCGGTACGCGCGCGAAGGGGCCGGGAAGCTCCCCGGCGGCCTCGTCTTCCGCGAACCGCAGATCGACGCCTGGTACGTCCAGAAGGGGGCGAAGGTGCTGCCGCTGGACGAGGACGCGGTCAAGGCCGTGGGCCGGAACGGCACGACCCTCGCCGCCTACCGCGACCGGGTCACGCGCGCGTACGCCGACAAGCTCCCCGGCTCCCCGTACGCCCGCAAGGGCGCGGCGGGCGGCTACGCCCCCGAGGCCGCCGGTACGGGTACCGCCGCCGGCACCGGGTCCGCCGCCGCGCCCGCCGCCGGTCCCGCCGCGCCCGCCGCGGGCACGGCGGCGGGCGGTCCCCGTCACCAGCCCGCCGCGGCCACCGCCGCCTCCACGGTCGCCGCCTTCGGAGCCGTGACGGCCCTGGCCCTGACCGCCGCCGCGGCCCTCCGCCGCCGCGCGACGGCGCGCCGCACCCGGGAGTCCTGACCACCGGGACCCCCACCCATCCCGCCCGCCGCCCGCACCCGGCCCACCCGGCCGCGGCGGCGCCGTCCGGCCCGGGCCCCCACGAGGC
>NZ_JBHTST010000254.1:0-3899 GCF_042794995.1 Streptomyces sp. NPDC056503 | reverse complement strand
CCGACCTCCTCCACCTCCATCCCGACGGCCCGCGGATCCACCTCAACCGGTCCGGCAACGACTTCGCCCCGCCCGTGCCGCTGCCGACCCTGCCGCCGGCCATGGACTAAATGGGGTGGGCCGTGACCAGCATGCCCGTCTCGGAGTCGAGGAGGACCTTGATCGCCGTGGCTTCTCGGTAGCCCTGCTTCGCACCCATCTTGCCGACCTTCTTGTAGAACTCGAGCTCGTAGACGTCGCCGGGCTCTACGACACCGTCCCGGATGTTCGGCAGGGGTCCTCTGCCCTCGTTGACGGTGCGCTGGATCGCCTTCATGAGTCCCTCGTCGCCCTTGACGATCTTTCCTTCGAAGACGCCCTTGATCGCCGTGTTCTCGGACCCTCCGGAGCGGTGCGCGTTCTTCACATGCTGGAACCCGTCATACGCGTCGGTCTTGAACAGGACCTTGGGCCGGCCGGCCTTGGCCGTGAAGGCGAGGACCTCGACGTTGTTGAAGAGCTTGCCGAGGTCGTCGCCCTTCGTGCCGAGTCTGGCGGCGACCGTGCCGAGCTTGCCGACGGGGATCGGCACGATGGCGGCGGCGGCCCACGCACACGACTCGAAGGTCTTGCTCTCCGCGCACTCCTTGAGGTCGTCGAGCCCGACGACCGCACTGAAGAACGGGTAGAGCGGCTCCAGCGTGTGAGTGAGGGTCTCGCCGTCGTCGACGAAGCAGGCCGTGCCGTAGCGGTCGCCCGCCATCGGGCAGATGAGTTTGCCCTTGGCCGTCTTCTCCTGGCGGAGCCTCTCCTCCTCCTCGGCCTGGCGCTGGATGCCCTCCTGCCGGTACTTCTCCACGAAGCTGCCGAAGGCGTGCCACTTCGCCTGCTCGGCGGCGTCCGCGTCCTTGCCCGCCGCGATCGCGGCCTGACGGGCGTCGTCGGCGGCCTGATGGGCCATGGCGGCTGAGCCCCGGGCCAGGTCGTACGACAGAGCGGCACGGCGCGCGGAGTCCTCCGCGGCCGCCGCGTCGCGAGCCGCGGACGCGGCCGCGGATCTCGCGGTGCTGGCCGAAGCGGCCGCCTGATCGGCGGAACGCTGGGCGGCGGTCGCGGACTTCTTCGCGTCCTCCGCGTAGCCCGCCGCGGTCTGCGCGGAGGCCTCGGCGCTGGCCGCGGCCAGTCGGGCCTCGCCTTCCTGCGCGCTCGCGGTGGCCGCGTAGGCGGCCGCCTTCCAGGAGTTCTGCCGGGCGAGTGCCGCCACCGACGAGGCCTCGGAGATCAGGCCGGCGATCTGGTGGCGGTGCGCGGCGGTCTGCTCGTCCTTGACCTGAGCCCGGTGGCGGCCGGACCGCATGAAGTCGTGCAGGAGCGCGGGAGGCCCGGCGAGCGCGATCCGCGCGGCGGACCTGACCTCGTCACCGGTCTCCGGGGTGCTGAGCAGACTGAGGGCGAAGGCGCGTTCGTCCGTGTGCCGCGCCTCGTACTGTCCGCGCTTGAGGAAGGCGTTCAGGGCGTCCGGAGTATCGGTTTCGAGCGCCTTGCGGCCGAGTTCCTGTACGGACTTGTCACCGGCGGACACCAGCGCAAGTACCTGGATCCGGTTCTCGGTGCGCCCTGCCGTGTGGCGGCCCGTGGAGAGGAACTCCCGTATCCGCTCCGGGGACTGCTGCTCCAGGGCTGCCGCAGCGGCCGTCCGCACCTGGCCGGGCTGCTCCTCCGAGTCGGCGATCCGCTCGACCTGGGCACGGTCGTCGTCCTCGGCGGCTCGCTTCCAGTCGGTGAGGAGATACTCCCGGACCCCGGCGTCGTCCGCGGCGAGGGCCGCCAGGGCGGCCTCCTTCGACCACGGCCCGCGGTTCTTGGCGGCCGCGAGCGCCACCCTTCGGCCCTGGGCCGCCAGGCTCCCGGTGCCGAGGGAGGGATCTGCGGCCTCCCGGCCCAGGCGGGCCGCCTCCTCGTCGAGGGCACGGTAGTCCTCGATCGCCCGGTACGCCTGGTCCTGCAGCAGGTCGGTCGCGAGCTTCGCGTCGGTGGCCTTCTCGATGCCGCCCGCGGTGCGGGCGGCGAGCTCCTCAGCCTCGGCGTCCAGGACCAGCTGGTGCGCGTCCTTGGCCTGGGTGACGGCCTTCTCCGCCTCTCCTGCCGCGACATCGGCCTCCGCCGCGTGCTGACGGGCCTCGGAAGCCGCCTGGCTCGCCTGCCCGGCGAAGTCGGCCGCGCGCCGGGCTTCCACGGCGGCCTTGCGGGCGTGGCCCGCCGCCGACCGCGCCGCCTTGGCGGCGCTGGTCGCCGCGATGCGGGCCTTGGCCGCCAGAGCGGACGCGGCCTGGGCCGCGCGAGTGGCCTCGGCCGCGTGACGGCGGGCCTGGTCGGCGGCGGCGCGTGCGTCCCGGGAGCCGACGCCGGCCTCCGCCGCGTACCTGTCGGCCTCCGTCGCGGCCTTTGCCGCCTCGGTGGCGTCACCGGCCGCGCCCTTGGCCGCGGTCGCCGCGTTCTCCGAGGAGTTCGCGGCGGCGATGGCCCGGTCGAGGGAGTTCGCCGAGTCCTCCGCGGCCGCGGCCGCGGCATCGGCCTGGTCGGCCAGCTTGCGCGCGTCGGAGGCCTTGTCCGCGTTGCCCCACGCGTCGAACGCCGCGTTGTGCGCCCGGTTGGCCGCGTTCGACGCGCCGATGGCCGCGGCAGACGCCTGGGACGCCGCGGCGGCGGCGACGCGCGCCGCCTGACTGGCCGCCCGTGCGGCACTGATGGCCTGCTGGGCCGCGACCGCGGCACGGCGGGCCGCGTCCGCGGCCACCGCCGCCGACGCCGCGGCCTGGACCGCGTCCTCGCGCGCCAGCCGAGTCTCCTCGGCGGCCGTCAGAGCGGCGGCCTTCGCTTCCGCCGCCGCCTTCACAGCCCTCTCGGAGCTGCTTTCCGCCAGCTTCGTCGAACGCTCCGCCTGCGCACCCGCGGCCTTCGCCTGCTCGGCGAGCTGAGCGACGGTGGCGTGCTCCTGGTCACGGCTGCGCGCGATGTACTGACCGGAGCCGACGAACTCCTGGAGCTCGGCCGGATCACCCTTGAGAGCCGTCTTCGCCGCTGCCTGCATCGCGGGGCCACCGATGCTCAGCAGCGCCATGGCCGTGACACGGTTGTCGGTGTTCCGGACGTGATGCTGACCGGATTCCAGGAACGCCCGAACGTCCTCGGGGGAGCCCTCGAGGGCCTTCTTCCCCGCGGCCTGAACTCCCGGACCGCCCGTGCTCATGGCGGCGAGCACCTCGACGCGGCGGTCCTGCGCCAGAGGCGCCTGCCAGCCCTTCTGCAGAAACGTGGCCACGGCCTGGGGATCAGGGGATTGCAGGGCGGTGCGAGCGGCCGTCTGAACGGCGATCCCGCCCACACTCACCATCGCGTACACGTTCACCCGGTCGTCCGCCCGGCGCATCACCGGCTCGGCGGCGAGGAACCGGTCGACGTCGGCGTCCGTCCCGGTCAGCGCGGCCTCGGCCGCGGCCTTGACGCCCGGCCCACCCGCCGTCCACAGTTCCACGACGCGCCCGCGGGCGGTGATGGGGGGCGGCTCCTCCTCGTCCGTCGCCGTCGCCGGTGCGGAACCGAGCGTCCCCACGAGGAGAACGGCTGACAACACGGTCGCGGCGACCACGCGCAGCCGGCGTCCGGCCGGCCCGCGAGGTGGTGTCGCGCCCAGAAGGCGCGCTCTGCTTTTCACTCGGTTTTCCCTGTTTCGCAATCGATGGGGCGACAGGACCGCCAGAGGGGGCGGCCGCGCGGCGTCCAGGCAGGCCGCTGGTACGGAGGCCTGTGGTCCGCCGGTGGCGCCACTCCTGGTGGCGGGCCCGGCGCCGGAGGTCTGTGCGTCCGCTCCCGCGAGGCACGGATCGGCCACGCCCGAGCGGACGACGACGGGCGTCCCC
>NZ_JBHTST010000253.1:0-3977 GCF_042794995.1 Streptomyces sp. NPDC056503 | reverse complement strand
CCTCGGTGGCGGGTGCCTCGGTGGCGGGTGCCTCGACGGCCGGGGCCGTCTTCTTGGCGGTGGTCCGCTTGCGCGGGGCCTTCGGAGCCTCCTCGGCGGCGGTCGCCTCGACGGCCGGGGCGGCCTTCTTGGCGGCGGTCCGCTTGCGGGGGGCCTTGGGGGCCTCCTCGGTGGCGGGTGCCTCGGTGGCGGGTGCCTCGACGGCCGGGGCCGTCTTCTTGGCGGTGGTCCGCTTGCGCGGGGCCTTCGGAGCCTCCTCGACGGCGGTCGCCTCGACGGCCGGGGCGGCCTTCTTGGCGGCGGCGCGCTTGCGGGGAGCCTTGGGGGCCTCCTCCACGACGGCCGGGACCGCCTCGGCGACCGGCGCCGGGATGACCACGATGGCCTCGGCGGGCGCCGTCGTCGTCACGGGGCTGGACGCCTTGCGGACCGCGCGGCGGCGCGGACGGCCGACCGGCTCCTCGACGACCGGGGCCGCGGGGGCCTCGACGACGGCCGGAGCGGCCTCGACGACGGCACCCGGGGTGGTGGCCGGACGGGTCGCCCGACGCCGGGCGCGCGGCGGCGCGGCCACGGCCTGCGCCGGGACGGCGGCCGGAGCGGCCTCGACCGGGGCGGTCTCGACCGGGGTCTCGGCGACCTGGACCGGAGCGGTCCGGACCGGGCGGGACGCCGGGCGCTGCTCGGCGGCCTGGGCCGGGACCGCGGCGGGCCGCTTGCGGGCGGCGGCCAGCTCGGCGGCGGCGGTCTCCACCGTCTGGAAGCTCACCGTGTCCTCGGCGCGCGGCCGGACCCGCCGCTTGCGCGGCGTGAAGACCCGGGCCGGGGCGACGGGCGCCTCGGCGGTGACGGGGCCACGGGCACGGCGCTGACGCGGAGCCTCCTCGACCGGAGCCGCGGCGGGCGCGGCCTTGGCGACGGGCGCCTCGACCGTCTCGGCGACGGCCGGGGCCGCCTCCGTACGGCCACCGCGGTTGCGGCGGCGGCGCGGGGCCGCCTCCTCGACGGGGGCCTCGGCGGGCGCGGGCGCGGCCTCGGCGGCGGGCGCCTCGACCGTCTCGGGCGCGACCGCCTCGACGACGGCCTGGACCGTCTCCGTGCGACCACCGCGGTTGCGGCGGCGGCGCGGGGCCGCCTCCTCGACCGGGGCCTCGACGGAGACGACCGGGGCCTCGACCGGCGCGACCGGGGCCTCGACGGAGGCGACCGGCGCGGCCTGCTCGGCGACGGGGGCCGGGGTCACGGGGGTGGCGCCGGCGACCGGGATGCCACCGGTCGACGGGCCGGTGCCGCGGGTGCGGCGGCGGCGCGGACGGCGGGGGCCGTCGACGGCCTCCGGGGCCTCTGCGGTCTCCGGGGCCTCGGCGGTCGTCTGCGGGGCGTCGGACTCCGTGCCGCCACGGGTGCGGCGGCGCTGGCGCGGGGTGCGCGTCCGGGCCGGGCGCTCCTCCTCGACGGCCGGGGCCTCGGCGCGGCCGCCACGGCCACGACGGCCGCCGGGCTCACCCAGGTCCTCGAGCTCCTCCGCGGCGAGACCGGCGCGGGTCCGCTCGGAGCGCGGCAGGATGCCCTTGGTGCCCTCGGGGATGTCCAGCTCGGAGTAGAGGTGCGGGGAGCTGGAGTACGTCTCCACCGGGTTGGCGAAGTCGAGTTCGAGCGCCTTGTTGATGAGCTGCCAGCGCGGGATGTCGTCCCAGTCGACCAGCGTGATCGCCGTACCGGTGTTGCCCGCGCGGCCGGTGCGGCCGATGCGGTGCAGGTAGGTCTTCTCGTCCTCGGGGGACTGGTAGTTGATGACGTGGGTGACGCCCTCGACGTCGATGCCGCGCGCGGCGACGTCGGTCGCGACGAGCACGTCCACCTTGCCGTTGCGGAAGGCGCGCAGCGCCTGCTCGCGGGCGCCCTGGCCGAGGTCGCCGTGGACCGCGCCGGAGGCGAAACCGCGCCGCTGGAGCTGCTCGGCGATGTCGGCCGCCGTCCGCTTCGTACGACAGAAGATCATCGCGAGACCGCGGCCGCGGGCCTGGAGGATGCGGGAGACCATCTCCGGCTTGTCCATGTTGTGCGCCCGGTACACGCGCTGCGTGATGTGCGCGTGGGTCGCGCCCTCGTCGTCCGGCGAGGTGGCGCGGATGTGCGTGGGCCGCGACATGTAGCGACGGGCCAGGCCGATGACCGCGCCCGGCATGGTGGCCGAGAACAGCATGGTCTGGCGGGTCGCCGGAAGCATGTTGATGATCTTCTCGACGTCGGGCAGGAAGCCCAGGTCGAGCATCTCGTCGGCCTCGTCGAGGACGAGCGTCTTGATGTGCGACAGGTCGAGCTTGCGCTGGCCGGCCAGGTCGAGCAGGCGGCCGGGGGTGCCGACGACGACGTCGACGCCCTTCTGCAGCGCCTCGACCTGCGGCTCGTAGGCCCGGCCGCCGTAGATGGCGAGGACGCGGACGTTGCGCACCTTGCCGGCGGTCAGGAGGTCGTTGGTGACCTGCTGGCACAGCTCGCGGGTCGGCACGACGACGAGGGCCTGCGGGGCCTCCGTCAGCTCCTCGGGCTTGGCGCGGCCGGCCTCGACATCGGCGGGGACGGTGACGCGCTCCAGGATCGGCAGGCCGAAGCCGAGGGTCTTGCCCGTGCCGGTCTTGGCCTGGCCGATGACGTCGGTGCCGGTGAGGGCGACCGGAAGGGTCATCTCCTGGATGGGGAAGGGGTTGATGATGCCGACGGCTTCGAGCGCCTCGGCGGTCTCGGGAAGGATTCCGAGCTCTCGGAACGTAGTCAGGGTGCTGCCTCTTCTGTGAGACGCGGCGCGAGGCGAACGAAGGGGGTCTCATTCGTGCCGGGCTCTTCCCGCGGGATCCTGGGGAAGATCGCCGCCGGGTGGCACGGGACCACTGCCGTCGCTCGAGCGTCGTACCGCTTGAGGGACCCTTCGGCAGGCGCCGGAAGGGCTGTCGGGCCGGAGCCGATCGGGCCACCGACCGGGCATCCTCATTCATGCGTCGGCCCACCGGGTACGTCCGAACGTGCGAAAGCATGTCCGCATACTCGGCAGGCGCATTACCACTGTACCCCGGAATCGCGCATGTGTGTCGGGCGAAATGGTGATGAGGGCACGGTCACACTGAATGACCAGGCCCTTCGGGGGTGCGGAGGGCGGGCTATTGTGCCGTGCATGGAGACGCCTGACAACGCCACGCCCGCCGGTGAGACCGACGCCGACGCCACCCCCACCGGCATCGCCGCCGAGGACTGGGCCACGGCCTCCGCGGAGCCGCAGTACCGCGCCGCCGTGATCGACCTCCTCGGTGCCCTCGCCTACGGCGAGCTGGCGGCCTTCGAGCGGCTCGCCGAGGACGCCAAGCTCGCGCCGTCCCTGGAGGACAAGGCGGAGCTGGCGAAGATGGCCTCCGCGGAGTTCCACCACTTCGAGCGGCTGCGCGACCGGCTGGCCGCGGTGGACGTCGAACCGACCGCCGCGATGGAGCCCTTCGCGAAGGCGCTCGACGACTTCCACCGCCAGACCGCCCCGTCGGACTGGCTGGAGGGCCTGGTCAAGGCCTACGTGGGCGACTCGATCGCCAGCGACTTCTACCGCGAGGTCGCGGCCCGCCTCGACTCCGACACCCGCGCCCTGGTGCTCGCGGTGCTCGACGACACGGGCCACGGCAACTTCGCGGTGGAGAAGGTCCGCGCCGCGATCGAGGCCGACCCGCGCCTCGGCGGCCGGCTCGCGCTCTGGGCCCGCCGGCTGATGGGCGAGGCGCTGTCGCAGGCCCAGCGGGTGGTGGCGGAGCGGGACGCGCTCTCCACGATGCTCGTCGGCGGGGTCGCGGACGGCTTCGACCTGGCGGAGGTGGGCCGGATGTTCTCCCGGATCACCGAGGCGCACACCAAGCGGATGGCGGCCCTGGGCCTCGCCGCCTGAGCCCTCCCTCCGGTACGACTCGGCCGCGCGGCCCGGGACTTCGGTCCCGGGC
>NZ_JBHTST010000252.1:0-3996 GCF_042794995.1 Streptomyces sp. NPDC056503 | reverse complement strand
TCCGAGGGGGGACTTGAACCCCCACGCCCGATAAAGGGCACTAGCACCTCAAGCTAGCGCGTCTGCCATTCCGCCACCCGGACAGGGTGTGTGTCTCGCGGCCCTGGGCCGTTCCGACGAGGGAAACCATAGCAAACATTCGGACCGGTCGATCACCACGCCCTTGCGCCGCCGGGGCGGGCGCGGGGGAGGATGGAGGCGACCACCAGCAAGCACGTGGGGCACGTCGTGGGAGGAAGCAGCGTGAGCGAGTCGAACACCGGCCGGACCGTCTCGGGTGAGGATGAGGTCGTCGACCTCTGCCGGGACCTCATCCGCATCGACACCAGCAACTACGGCGACCACTCCGGCCCGGGTGAGCGCGCCGCGGCCGAGTACGTCGCCGAGAAGCTCGCCGAGGTCGGCCTCGAACCGAAGATCATCGAGTCGCACAAGGGCCGCGCCTCCACCGTGGCCCGCATCGAGGGCGAGGACCCCTCCCGCCCGGCCCTGCTCATCCACGGGCACACCGACGTCGTCCCGGCCGACGCCGCGGACTGGACCCACCACCCCTTCTCCGGCGAGGTCGCCGACGGCTGCGTCTGGGGTCGCGGCGCCGTCGACATGAAGGACATGGACGCGATGACCCTCGCGGTCGTCCGCGACCGGCTGCGCAGCGGCCGCAAGCCCCCGCGCGACATCGTCCTCGCCTTCCTCGCCGACGAGGAGGCCGGCGGCACCTACGGCGCGCGCCACCTGGTCGACAAGCACCGCGGCCTCTTCGACGGGGTCACCGAGGCCATCGGCGAGGTCGGCGGCTTCTCCTTCACGGTCAACGAGAACCTGCGCCTCTACCTGGTCGAGACCGCCCAGAAGGGCATGCACTGGATGCGGCTGACCGTCGAGGGCACCGCGGGCCACGGCTCGATGACCAACGACGACAACGCCATCACCGAGCTGTGCGAGGCCGTCGGCCGGCTCGGCCGCCACCAGTGGCCGGTCCGCGTCACCAAGACCGTCCGCAGCTTCCTCGACGAGCTGTCCGACGCGCTCGGCACCCCGCTCGACCCCGAGGACATGGACGGCACCCTGGCCAAGCTGGGCGGCATCGCCAAGATGGTCGGCGCCACCCTGCGCAACTCCGCCGCCCCCACCATGCTCGGCGCCGGCTACAAGGTGAACGTCATCCCCGGCCAGGCCACCGCCCACGTCGACGGCCGCTTCCTGCCCGGCTACGAGCAGGAGTTCCTCGCCGACCTCGACCGGATCCTCGGCCCCAAGGTCAGGCGCGAGGACGTCCACGGCGACAAGGCCCTGGAGACCAGCTTCGACGGGGCCCTCGTCGACGCCATGCAGCTCGCCCTGCGGGCCGAGGACCCGATCGCCCGCGCGGTCCCGTACATGCTCTCCGGCGGCACCGACGCCAAGTCCTTCGACGACCTCGGCATCCGCTGCTTCGGCTTCGCCCCGCTCCAGCTGCCGCCCGAGCTGGACTTCGCCGGCATGTTCCACGGCGTCGACGAGCGCGTCCCCGTCGACGGCCTGAAGTTCGGCGTGCGCGTCCTGGACCGCTTCATCGACGCCTGCTGACCGAGGGGCCGACGGACGGCCGGATTCGACCGTCCGTTTGCCCTTGCCCGGAAAGAGTGAATGACCCCGGGGGCTCGTAGCCCCCTCCATTCCCCCTCGTTACAGGTGTTGCGGTCCGCGGCTGGGGCCGCATTGCCAACTAGGAGGAATAATGATCAAGAAGGTCGTCGCTGCTGCGGCTGCCACCGGCGGTCTCGTTCTCGCGGGCGCGGGCATGGCCGTCGCCGACGCGGGTGCCCAGGGTGCGGCCATCGGTTCCCCCGGTGTCCTCTCGGGCAACGTCGTGCAGGTCCCGGTTCACGTGCCCGTGAACGTCTGCGGCAACACGGTCTCCGTGATCGGCCTGCTGAACCCCGCCTTCGGCAACACCTGCGTCAACGCCTGACGTTGTGCCCCGCCCCTTGAGGGCGTGAGCCGTCCGGCCCCGGAGTGCGTGCCATGCACTCCGGGGCCGGTGGCCATTCCGCCCCGGGCACGGGCCCGGTGGCCCTCACTCCCCGCCGATCGGGCATCCCATGCCGGTCAGGCGCATTGCCGAGAAGGCAGGTAAGCAAGCTATGCGACAGGTCACGCGCAAGAGCATCATCACCGTCGCGGCGGCCGGAGGCGTCTTCGCGCTCGGCGGCGGCATCGCGCAGGCGGATTCCGGGGCGAGCGGCACGGCCGCGAACTCACCCGGCGTCGCGTCCGGGAACACCGTGCAGGTCCCGGTCCACGCCCCGGTCAACGCCTGTGGGAACACCGTCAACGTCGTCGGGGTGCTCAACCCGGCGATGGGCAACTCCTGTGCCAACATCCCCGCGCAGTCCCGCCCCGGCGCGGCCGGCGGCGCGTACGCGAGCGACTCCCCGGGCGTGGCCTCCGGCAACGCCGTGGTGGTGCCGGTCGAGGTTCCCGTGAACGTGTGCGGCAACAGCGTCACGGGCATCGGCCTCGGCAACCCCGCCATGGGCAACGACTGCGCCAACGGCCGGAACCCGGACACCGGCTACGGCGAGGAGCCCGGTGGTTACGGCGAGGAGCCGGGCGGTTACGGCGAGGAGACCCCGCCGGGGACCCCCGGAACCCCCGGGACCCCCGGCACCCCTGGTACGCCGGGGACTCCTGGCACCCCCGGTACGCCGGGAACTCCTGGCACCCCGGGGACCCCCGGTACGCCGGGCACCCCCGGTACGCCCGGTACGCCGGGGACTCCGGGTACGCCCGGCACCCCTGGTACCCCTGGTACGCCTGGTACGCCCGGTACCCCTGGTACGCCCGGCACCCCCGGTGTGCCGCCCAGCTCGGACGGCGGCTCGCACCACCCCGGTCCGGGGATCACGCCGCCGCCGGCCTCCCCGGACGAGCTCGCCGAGACCGGGGCGTCCGCGCCGCTCGGCGTGGTCGTCCCGGCCGCCGCGGGGCTGCTCCTCGCGGGCTCGCTGGTCTACCGCCGCTCCCGCCGCGGCGCCTGAGCCGCACCGGCCGGAACGCGAAGGGGCCCCGCGCCGTGCGGGGCCCCTTCCGCGTTCGTCACCAGGTCGCGCGGATCTGACGGATGATCCGCCGCTTCAGCCGCACTCTGCGACTGCCGTCCCGGCGCAGGGTGAGGCGGTCCAACTCCCAGTGTCCGTACTCGGCATGGTCGGTCAGAAGCCGCGTCGCCTCCCTGCGGGAGACCCCTCGCGGCACGTACACGTCGACAAATTCGTATTCCGGCATCGCATCTATTGTGCGGGCACCGGCCCGGTACGGATAGCGTCTGTCCCATGTCTGATGCTGCGCAGCCCACCGCTGCCGAGGTACGTGCCGCCGCAGAGGCGGTCAAGACCGCACTGGACCGCCACCTCGCGGCGGTCGAAGGCCGCACGGGGGACGACGACGCGGCGGTCTACGAGGCGTTCAACGCCCTCGCCGCGGCCGCCGAGACCTATGACGAACTCCTCTACGACCGCTACGACGAGGTGACCCCCTTCGAGATCCCGGGGGCCGACGACGGGCTGCCGCCCTACGCCGGACCTGACGAACCGCACGCCCTCAGCCTGCTGATCCGCCGCGACTACGCGGTGGCCGAGCCGCGCCGGCTGGTGGCCCAGGCCCGGCGCGTCGCCGACCTGGACCACGACGAGGACGGGCCCCGCACGACCGCCGCGGCGCTCGGCGTCCTCTTCGGGGAGTACGAACCCGACGAGATCGCCTCCCGGCACAAGGAGTTCGGTCTGGAGGAGGGCGACTCCACGCTCTGGGTCACCGCCGCCGGGGAACTGCCGGAGCCCGGGGAGTGGCTGGCCGCCCCCTTCGAGCAGGCCGACCCCGAGCGGATCGTCTGCCGTTTCGACATCAGCGCCGTCTTCGACGACGACGAGGACGAGGAGGCCGGTGAGGTGGCCGCCGACCGCTGACGCGCGCCGGGGAGGACGCCGGAGGGCCGGCACGTCACTTCGGTGA
>NZ_JBHTST010000251.1:0-4076 GCF_042794995.1 Streptomyces sp. NPDC056503 | reverse complement strand
CCCACTGGTATCTGGTCGCGAGGGCGCGGGGGTGGTCGGGTCCGAGGATGCGGAGTTGGTCGGTGAGCAGTTCGGCGGTGGCGTCCGCGGCGCCGACGGGGTCTCCGGCTTTGCCTCGCCATCGGGCGAGGTTGCTGCGTGTGGTGAGGGTGTGGGGGTGGTCGGGTCCGAGGATGCGGAGTTGGTCGGTGAGCAGTTCGGCGAAGGCGTCCGCGGCGCCGGTGGGGTCGCCGGCTTCGCCTCGCCAGCCAGCGAGGCTGTTGCGTGTGGTGAGGGTGTCGGGGTGGTCGGGTCCGAGGATGCGGAGATGGTCGGTGAGGAGTTCGTTGTAGGCGTCCGCGGCTTCTGCGGTGTCGCCGGTCTCGCCGCGCCAGGCAGCGAGGTTGCCGCGGGTGGTGAGGGTCGCGGGGTGGTCGGGTCCGAGGATGCGCAGTTGGTCGGTGAGAAGTTCGGCCGTGGCCTGTGCGGCGCTGGTGACATCGCCGGCCTCACCGCGCCAGTAGGCGAGGTTGTGGCGTGTGGTGAGGGTGTCGGGGTGGTCGGGTCCCAGGATGCGGAGATGGTCGGTGAGGAGTTCGTTGTAGGCGTCCGCGGCTTCTGTGGGGTCACCGGCTTCACCGCGCGAGGCGGCAAGGTTGCTGCGGGTGGCGAGGGTGTGGGGATGGTCGGGTCCCAGGACACGGAGGCAGTCGGCGAGGAGGCCTGTGTAGGCGTCCGCGGCTTCTGTGAGGTCACCGGCTTCACCGCGCGAGGCGGCGAGGTTGTTGCGGGTGGCGAGGGTGCCAGGGTGGTCGGGTCCGAGAACGCGGAGGCAGTCGGCGAGGAGGTCTGTGTAGGCGTCCGCAGCGCCAGCGGGGTCACCGGCTTCACCGCGCCAGTAGGCGAGGTTGTTGCGGGTGGCGAGTGTGTGGGGGTGGCCGGGTCCGAGAACGCGGAGGCAGTCGGCGAGGAGGTCTGTGTAGGCGTCCGCAGCGCCAGCGGGGTCACCGGCTTTACCGCGCCACCGAGCCAGGTTGCCGCGGACGTTCAAGGCGTCAGCGTGATCCGGGTCGAGTAGCTGATGTGCGGTGGTGTGGAGGTGTTGGTAGTGGTTGCGGGCGGCGGTGGCTTGTCCGGCTTCGCCGAGGGTGGTGCCGGCGCGGAAGAGGACGGGGTGCAGACCGCCGTCGTCGGGGTCCCGCGGGACAGTGTGGGTGGCCAGGGAAGCGGTGGCGGCTCGGTACTGCCTGCTGCCGGGCACCTCCTGCTCGGGCCAGCTCTCGAGGAGCGCTTCGGCGGCGACGGCCCCGAGCCGGTCGATCTCCCCAGAGGCCCGTGATTCCCGGAGGGTGCGCTGGAGGAGCTGATGGGTGCGCAGGGCGTTGTCAGCGGTGATGTCCGTCAGGTGGAGCCGGTGGAGCACCCGTAGCGCCCGTTTCACGTCCCGCTCGGTCACCGGCCTGCCCAGGACCTCCATTCCGGTGTCTCGTGTCTGCTGGAGGTGTTGCTGGAGGGCGGGTGCCGCGGTGATGCCGTCGGGTGTGTTGTTGGGGTCGAGGAGCGCCAGGACGTGCAGGAGGGGCCGGGCGAGTCCGGTGGGGGTGAGGGTGTTGGCGTAGTCGATGGACAGGGTCCAGGCGGCGGTGACGGTGTGGGCCTGCCGGTCGGGCAGGCCGTCGATCCCGGGCAGCGCCTCGTCCAGTGGCACCTCGGCGAGTTCGGTGCGGTACTCGTCCAGGGTGAGGGCGTTCTCGCGGATGTAGCTGGCGGCCTGGGCCAGGGCGAGCGGAAGGTGCCCGAAGTCGTCCGCCAGCTGCCGCAGCTCGGCGTCGTCCGGATTGACACCGGTACCGGCCAGGCGCTGGCGGAGGTAGTGGACGGCTTCGTCGGGAGTAAAGAGCCCGACGCTGATCTGACGGCGTCCTTCGGTGAGCGCCGTATCCCGGTTGCGGGTGGTGATGAGGGTGCGTCCCGTCGGTGTGGCCGGCGGCCACAGACCACGGAGCACTCCGGCGGCGGGGACGTCGTCGAGGACGACGAGCCAGCGCCGGCTCGTTGTCTGGAGCCAGGCGAGGAACCCCTGAGCGGCCTGGTCGGCGTTCTCACCGCCGGCGACGGGAACGCCGGCTTTGCCGAGTTCCTGGCCGGCCTGGGCGTAGGCGGCGGTGATGGTGGCAGTGTCGCCGGCCGTGATCCAGAGCAGCAGGTCGACGGCCGGCACAGCATCCGTAGGGGAGTGAGGCACGCTGCCGGCGGGGACGGGCAGCCCGCTTGCCTGGCGGACCTGCTGGACGTGGTGGACGGCGAGCTGGGTCTTGCCCACGCCGCCGAGTCCGGTGACGACGGCCGCCGCATCACCAGAGACGGTGCCCGTGTTGGTTGTGTCGGCCTGGATGGTGGTGTCGCCGGCGGCCAGTGCGGCGGTGAGCTGGTCGACGACGGCGCGGTGCTGGTAGGCGGTGGCGAGTTCGGGGACGGTGCCGAACTGCCGCGGCCACACCACCCCGGTCGCCTCACCGGCGGGAGCGGTGATGTCGTCGGCGGTGTGCGGGGTGCCGGGAAAGCCGTGCTCGGCCAGCAGCGCGGTGAATCCGGGGTCGTCGAGGAGCCGGTGGACGGGCTCGGCCGTCAGGCGCCGCTCGCCCATGCCGGTGCCGTACTCGACGGCGACACCGACGAGGTGACTGCCGCTGAAGACGGCGGCGCCGGAAGCACCCGCCCAGGGGCGTTCCTCCTGCCGTGTGGCGGCGGGCCAGACCTTGCAGTCCAGGACCCAGCGCCGGCCGGCGGTGGTCAGGGGAGCGAGTTCGCCGCGGAGGTTCTCGTACTGGACGGCACCACCCGGAGTGGTGGAGAACGCCGGAATCCCGATTCCGCGATAGCCCAGGGGAGCATCGCCCTGGGGCCGTCCCCACCGCACAGCCGTGGTCAGGCCCGCGTCGGCGTCCTCGTCGAGAAGCAGCAGCGCGACATCCGGCACCCCGGCGCTGTCGGGACCAGCGTCAGTGGCCGGCCAGATGACCGTCGCCGTGCGCTGGTGGACTCCGGCTTCGGTGCGGGGGTGCCCGACCCAGACGGTGGCGCCTTCCGCGCGGATGCCACTGTCGTGGACGACGTGGAGTGCGGTCAGCACGAGCCGTGGCCCGATGAGATAGCCGGACCCCGACCCCCCGACCGGCTGGTCGGGCTTGATGTAGGCCGTCCTCTGAGCGTCCACTGTCGTTCTCCCGCTACGCCTGCGTCTCCGGGTTCGTCACTGTTCAGGCGTCGCCGCCGGGCGGGGTGTCGGCTCCCGGCTGCCCGCCGGGCACATTCTGGTGGCGGATGCGGGCGGGCTGTCCACCGAGGGCCTCGTCGCGGACGTTCAGCGTCAGGGTCAGCGTCTGCCGGTGCGTGACCCCGCCCCCGCCCCCGGCCTCCACACCACCCTTGGTGCCGAAGGCGCCGACCTCGACGCTGACCTTGCCGTTGCCGTCCTTGCGGAACTCGACCTCCAGACACAGCTCGGCCTGCTCGACCTCGAACCGGAACTGCTCACCGGGGCTGGCGCCCGCGGCCCGGTACAGCTCCTCGCGGAGCTCTGCCACCGCCTCGGACAGCGTCACCTTCGCCACAGCTTCCCCCTCCACCCCCGCCCGCGAACGGCGCGCTCGATCGGCCTGCCCCGCAGTTTTCCTGACGGCACCTCACCTGCGCAGGAGAAACGTGAAATCCCAGGACACACCACCGGAGTCATTCCGCCACCCTGCGAAGCGCCGGTGCACAACGTGCTCGGAAGACAGAGTCCAAAGCCGGGAAGGATCCGCAGCGCCGTACGACCCGGGTGTGTTCAGCCAGGCCAGCCCCCTTGACGGTATGGGCTGTTTATCTGCTTTGGTGAAAGTGGTTCAGCCCCAGCAGCCGATGAGGTAGAACTTGCAGGTCAGGAAGACTGCTCCCCGCTCGCCCGGGGACGGATCCCCCGCCGGCGACAGGATCGGGTTCCGCCTCCGCTGCTCCCCGCCCCCGCGGGGATGATCCTGTGACGGCGTGACGGGACCACGGCGGTGGCAGGGGGTGCTTCACGGCCCGTACAGGCGCCTCTCCAGCCGCCCTCA
>NZ_JBHTST010000250.1:0-4166 GCF_042794995.1 Streptomyces sp. NPDC056503 | reverse complement strand
TCCACCGGGTGTGGACGCGGAACGGGTCGGCGGTGAACGCCGGGTCGACCACGACGGCCTGGTGGAAGGGGATGGCGGTGGCCATGCCCTCGACCCTGAACTCGGCGAGCGCGCGGGCGGCGCGCTGGAGCGCCTGCTCGCGGGTGGCGCCGGTGACGATCAGCTTGGCGAGGAGCGAGTCCCAGGCCGGGCCGATGACGCTGCCGGACTCGACGCCGGCGTCCAGGCGGACGCCGGGGCCGGTCGGCGGCTGGAAGAGGGTGACGGTGCCGGGGGCGGGCAGGAAGCCCCGTCCCGGGTCCTCGCCGTTGATGCGGAACTCGAAGGAGTGGCCGCGCACGGCCGGGTCGCCGTAGCCGAGCTCCTCGCCGTCGGCGATCCGGAACATCTCGCGGACCAGGTCGAGGCCGGTGACCTCCTCGGTGACCGGGTGTTCCACCTGGAGGCGGGTGTTGACCTCCAGGAAGGAGATCGTGCCGTCGGTGCCGACGAGGAACTCGACCGTGCCGGCGCCGACGTAGCCGGCTTCCTTCAGGATCGCCTTCGACGCCGCGTACAGCTGGGCGTTCTGCTCGTCCGTCAGGAACGGCGCGGGCGCCTCCTCGACGAGCTTTTGGTGGCGGCGCTGGAGCGAGCAGTCACGGGTGGAGACGACGACCACGTTGCCGTGGGTGTCGGCCAGGCACTGGGTCTCGACGTGACGCGGCTTGTCGAGGTAGCGCTCGACGAAGCACTCGCCGCGGCCGAAGGCGGCCACGGCCTCGCGCACGGCGGAGTCGTAGAGCTCGGGGACCTCTTCGAGGGTGCGGGCGACCTTGAGGCCGCGGCCGCCGCCGCCGAAGGCGGCCTTGATGGCGATCGGCAGGCCGTGCTCCCGGGCGAAGGCGACGACCTCGTCGGCGCCGGAGACCGGATCCGGGGTGCCCGCGACGAGCGGGGCGCCGGCGCGCTGCGCGATGTGACGGGCCGCCACCTTGTCGCCGAGGTCGCGGATCGCCTGCGGCGGCGGGCCGATCCAGGTGAGGCCGGCGTCGATCACGGCCTGGGCGAACTCCGCGTTCTCGGAGAGGAAGCCGTAGCCGGGGTGGATCGCGTCCGCGTCGGCGTCCTTCGCGGCCTGGAGCACCTTGGCGATGTCCAGGTAGCTGGTGGCCGGGGTGTCACCGCCCAGGGCGAACGCCTCGTCGGCCGCGCGGACGTGCAGAGCGTCCCGGTCCGGATCGGCGTAGACGGCTACGCTGGCGATCCCGGCATCCCGGCAGGCACGGGCGACACGAACAGCGATTTCGCCACGGTTGGCGATGAGCACCTTGCGCACGATGGCTCCCTCCTTGAAACAAGCTGAGTTTAGGGACTGCCGACACGGCCCCTCGACCCGTCCCTAGTGGTGAGCTTGCCCACACGGAGTGTCGTTCGAGGCTCGCTCGGGTCGTGAAATCCCTTGTCGCACCACGGTACGCAGGGTTCCTTTACGGCACAGTAGCTCCGAGGTGTGGCGCAGGTCTCTGTTAGTGGAGCCAGTCGCCATTCGGGTTTCTTTGTCGAGTCCCTACGAATGGCGCAATGATTCTTTGCCTGAACGTCGGGCTTCGGCCATGGTGCGCACACTCTTGTCCGGACGTTTACCGGCCAGTAGCCTTCGCGCTGTCGACCGTACTGTCGGTAACAGGCGAATCCAGGGGGTGGCCGAGGTGGCCCGCAGACCGATCGCACTCGTCACGGCCGCCGTGCTCCTCGTGGAGGCGCCCGCGATCGTCGGACTCAACGCGATCATGGCCCGTTTCGTGGAGGCCCAGTCGATGTCCCTCGACGGACTCGACCCCGACCACATGGTCACCGGCACCTGGGCCCTCGGCATCGCCTCCGGCCTCGCCCTCGCGCTCTGCTCTCTCGTCGCCCTCCTCACGGGCCTCCGCGACCGCCGCCCCGGCCGCCTCGGCCGGGGACTGCTCATCGGCTGCGCGGTCGTCCACGGCCTCCTCGGCGCGGTCGCCGTCGGTCTGATCGGCTGGGGCGCCTTCGCCTTCCTCATGACCGTCGTCGGACTCATCGTGCTCACCCTGGTCGTGTACGGCAAGGAGGACGCGGACCCGGCGCCCGCCAAGGCCCCGGCACCCGCCGAGGCCTGACAGCGGCTCAGGGGGCCGTCAGGCCGTCCAGAGCTCGGTGATCCCCACGTCCAGCTTGGCGAGGAGCCTGCGCAGCAGCGGCAGCGACAGGCCGATCACGTTGCCCGGGTCGCCGTCGATGCCCTCGATGAACGGCGCCGACCGGCCGTCCAGCGTGAAGGCCCCCGCCACGTGCAGCGGTTCGCCGCTCGCCACGTACGCCGCGACCTCCGCGTCCGTCGGCTCGCCGAACCGCACCACCGTCGAGGCGGTCGCCGACTCGTACCGCTTGGCCGCCGTGTCGTACACGCAGTGACCCGTCTGGAGGATGCCGACGCGGCCCCGCATGTCCTGCCACCGGGCGGTGGCCTCGGCGGCGTCGGCGGGCTTGCCCAGCGCCCTCCCGTCGAACTCCAGCACCGAGTCGCAGCCGATCACCAGGGCGCCGCTCACCTCCGGCCGGGCCGCCACGTGCGCCGCCTTGGCCTCCGCCAGCGCCAGCGCCAGCTCGGCCGGGGTCGGGGCGTGGACCTTGGACTCGTCCACCCCGCTGACGATCACCTCGGGCGCGAGCCCGGCCTGACGGAGCAGACCGAGCCGGGCGGGGGAGGCGGAGGCGAGGACGAGCCGGCGGGGCGTGCCGCCCTGGTGATCAGCAGTCATGGGGGCAGCGTACTCAGCGCGCGCCCACCGCGAGCATCAGGACGACCATGGCCAGCGCCAGGATCACACCGGACCTGCGCATCATCGCCTGTGCCTCGCGCAGGAACTTCGGAGGCTTGTTCTCCGGGTCGGACCACAGCATGGCCACGATCCTGCTGCCGGGACGCCCGGAACGCCTGAGTACGGATACTCAACCGCCCGGTGACGCGCACACCAGGCGCGGAGGACGGCGAAGGCCGGACCCCCCGCACATGGGGTCCGGCCTCCGCTCGTGTCATGCCCTTCAGACCGGCCAGTAGGACCGGGCCCAGGCCCGTGGGCCCGGGCGGGGCCGGGCCGAGCGGGCGATGCGTGACGGGTCCGACCAGCCTTCCGGTACCGCCGGGCCGAGACCCGCGGCGGCAGCCGCCGCCGTGGCCGCGGCCCGGGCCTGGACCACCGCCAGTGCGGCGGCCAGCTCCTCGGGCGTCGGGTTGCCTCGTACGACCTTGATCATCGTGCTGTCCCTCCCGAGGGTTAGAGCGGGATGTTGCCGTGCTTCTTCGGAGGCAGGGATTCCCGCTTCGTCCGCAGCTGACGCAGACCCTTCACGATCTGCGGCCGGGTCTCCGAGGGCAGGATCACCCCGTCGACGTAACCGCGCTCGGCCGCGATGTACGGGTTGAGCAGGGTGTCCTCGTACTCCTGGATCAGCCGCGCCCGCACCGCCTCGACGTCCTCGCCGGCCGCCTCCGCCTCGGCGATCGTCCGCCGGTGCAGGATGTTGACGGCGCCCTGCGCGCCCATGACGGCGATCTGCGCCGTCGGCCACGCCAGGTTCAGGTCGGCGCCCAGGTGCTTGGAGCCCATGACGTCGTACGCGCCGCCGAACGCCTTGCGGGTGATGACCGTGATCAGCGGGACGGTCGCCTCGGCGTACGCGTAGATCAGCTTCGCGCCGCGCCGGATGATGCCGCCGTACTCCTGGTCCACGCCCGGCAGGAAGCCCGGCACGTCCACGAAGGTCAGGACCGGGATGTTGAAGGCGTCGCAGGTCCGCACGAACCGCGCGGCCTTCTCCGACGCGTTGATGTCCAGGCAGCCCGCGAACTGCATCGGCTGGTTGGCGACGATGCCGACCGGGAAGCCCTCCACCCGGCCGAAACCGGTCAGGATGTTCGGCGCGAACAGCGCCTGGGTCTCCAGGAACTCGCCGTCGTCCACGACGTGCTCGATCACCTTGTGCATGTCGTACGGCTGGTTCGCCGAGTCCGGGATCAGCGTGTCGAGCTCCAGGTCCTCGCCCGACACCTCGGTCTGGGCCGTCTCCGGGAAGGCGGGCGCCTCCGAGAGGTTGTTCGACGGCAGGTACGAGAGCAGCTGCTTCACGTACTCGACGGCGTCCTTCTCGTCGCC
>NZ_JBHTST010000249.1:0-4248 GCF_042794995.1 Streptomyces sp. NPDC056503 | reverse complement strand
GGGCCGCGGCCCGGCCCGACCGCCTCGCGTGGGCTCAGTTCACCGCCGTGCCGGACTCCCGTCCGCGACGGGCACGGTCGCCCCGCGGTCGCGCACACTGCCGAGCCAGCCGAACAGGAACCCGGCGGGAATGGTGACGAGACCGGGGCTCACCAGTCCGGTCCAGTGGAAGTCCTCGCCGGGGAGGATCGCAGCGGGCGAGCCGGAGACGAGCGGGGAGACGGCGAGCAGGGCGAAGGTGAGCAGCCCGGCACCATAGAGCGCCCAGAGCGCGCCGCGCGCGGTGAAGCCCCGCCACAGCACCGCGTACGTCAGCACGGGGGCGACGGTCGAGGCGGCCAGGGTCATGGCCAGGGTGGAGAGCACGAGCAGGTTCCAGTCGGCGGCCGGTACGGACACGGCGATGGTGACCGCACCGACCAGAGCCGCCGCCCACCGCGCGTGACGCTCCTGTCGGGGGAGAGGCGCCACGCCGGCCTGAGGGCGTCGTGGTGACAGGTCACGGACCACCGAGGTCGCTGCCGCGAGCATGACGTCGGCGACCGTGGCCAGGGCGGTGAGGAACACCACGCTGAAGACGGCCGACACGAGCAGCCCCCGGGTGTCCATCTCGGCGGCGATCAGAAGGAGTGACATGCCGCCGGTGGGATCGGCCTTGCCCAGTGCCGGGCCCCCGATCACGGCGGCCGCGCCGAGGCCGACGACGAGGAGCAGGGCCGAGACGACCAGCATCTGACCGACGGCCCAGCGCATGGCCCTGCGCGTCCCCCGGCCGCCGGGCGCCGCGAGGACCCGCATGGTGGTGTGCGGCAGGCAGCACATCGCCAGCGCCAGCGTGAGGAACTGGCCGAAGCGGTTCGCCACGGCCATGGGCCCGTCGCCGTACTGGTTGCCCGGGCCGAGAAAGGCCTCGCCCAGGGCGCTCCCCGACGACGCCGCTCCGAGCAGCCGGTCGGGATTCCACGCGAAGCGGTCGAGTACCAGGGCGGCTGCGGCCGCCAGCACCACGACCAGGACGACCACCTTGACGAGCTGGACGCGGGCGGTCCCGACCACGCCGCCGCTGACCGCGAGCGAGACGACGAGGCAGCCGATCACGAGGATGCACGTGGACTTCGCCGCGCTGCTGGTCAGGCCGAGCACGAAGGCCGACAGGGACCCGATGGCGGCCAGTTGCAGCACCAGGAACGGAAGACAGACGAACAGGGTCGCCAGGCCGAGGGCCACGCGGACGGACCGGCCGGGCAACCGGTGGGCGAGCGCGTCCCCCACCGTGTAACCGCCGGTCCTCCGCAGGGGTTCGGCGAACACCAGGGCCAGAAGCACCACCCCCACGACGACGCCGAGGGAGAGCATCATGCCGTCGTACCCCGTGAGGGCGACGAGTCCGACGAGCGCCATGAGGGTCACGGCGGACAGGGTCGTGCCGCTGATGACGAGTCCGCTGCGCAGGGCCGAGTCCCCGCGCTCGCGGGAGGGGAACATCGCGGCGTCGTCGTCACCGGCGCCGCTGATGACCCACAGGCAGCAGCACAGGCTGAAGAAGACGGCGAACACCACGAAGAAGGAGTCCGGCAGGTCGAAGGAAACCGACGCGGTCACGGTGCCTCCCGGCGGGTGTGTGCCTGCGGGGCTCGACGGGGTCGGGTGACGGATCCGATCGGCCGCATCATCTCCCGCTCATGTCCGACCAGCACCCAGATCAGCAGAGGGACGTGCAGAAGGAGAAGGACGAGACCGACGGACACGTTTCCGGCGGCCCGTTCGGACAGCACGTCCGGATCCACGGCCGCGACGGCGGCCAGCAGCAGGTAACCGAGGAACGCGCGGCCGGCCCACCTGCCGCCCACTCGACCGACAGCGTCGTGCGGTTCGGGCGGAAAGGCGCCGGGAGAGGGGAAGTCCGTCGGCTCCGGCGGCGGATCGTGGTGCGGGCGGCCGGGATAGGTCAACGCGACTCCAAGAGCGAAGCGGGGACGGGGAGGCGGCCGGACAACGCGACGGCCGACCGTTCACGGGCTTCCCGCGCGGCGACACGGCGCGCGCGAGTCGTTGCCCACGACCGCCGCAGCATGAGGCGCGGAAACGCGCGGAGTCCACCGGTGGGAAGCGCTCAGAGTGCTGCGGCGGCGAATTCTGTGGCCGCTCCCATACGGGAGCCGGTGCGTTGGGAAGGGGCCCAGGAGCCGACGGCTGCCCGGGCCCGGAGTCCACGGTCTGCCCGCGCGTGCGGGTGAAGAGGCGCCGAAGGCCCGGTGCGACGTGTCCGTCGCCGAGCAGCCGACCGGGGGTACCCGGGAAGGCGCCGCGATGTGAACCGTGGCTGCTTCGGCGGGCCGGTTTTGTGACCGGCCACACGATCGGAGGTCGAACCCGTCCGGCCGTGTGCGGAGGGTTGTCCGGCCGAGGTGACGCCGTGAAGGTGAGCCACCAGTCCGCTCGTCGCCACCTCTGGCACGTGCGAGACGTACGTCCTGGACGCGGCGGGACCGCTGTCCCACGGACGCCACCCCTCTCACAGGAGTCACCTTGAACATTCGGTCGAAGACCTCCCGGCGCTGGAGACTGAGCGCCCTCCCCGCAGTCCTGGCGGGCGTGGTCGCCGCCGCCCTGCTGGCCCCCGCCTCGCCGGCGGCCGCGGTCGACGCGCCCCCGCTGGAAACCCCCATCGCGACGCTCGACGCGGCCCTGAGCTGCCCCGGCTCGTTCCAGCACCCCGACCGCGAGCCCGTGCTCCTGGTCCACGGCACCAGCTCCACCGCCGACGAGTCCTGGGGATGGGGCTACGCCCCCGCCCTGCGGGCCGACGGCTACGACGTCTGTACCGTGACCCTGCCCAACAGGGCGATGGGCGACATCCAGGTGTCGAGCGAGTACGTCGTCCACGCGATCGACAAGATCAACGCCACGACCGGCCGCAAGGTCGACGTCATCGGCCACAGCCAGGGGCCCATGCAGATCCGCTGGGCGCTCAAGTGGTGGCCCGAGCTCCAGAGCAAGGTCGACGACGCGGTCCTCCTCGCCAACCCCGGCCACGGACTCGGCGGCGGCAACCTCCTCTGCGTCGCGCCGTGTGCGCCCGCGCTGCACCAGTTCAGCGTCGGTTCCGACTTCCTCGCCGCGCTCAACGAGGGCGACGAGACCCCCGGGGACGTCTCGTACACCAGCCTTTACAGCTTCTTCGACGAGGCCATCGTGCCGCACGCGACCTCGCCGCTGAGCGGCGGCACCAACATCTCCATGCAGAGCGTGTGCGCGGGCAGGGTCGTCACCCACTTCAGCTTCCTGTACGACGCCGTCGGCTACAAGCTGGTCCTTGACGCGCTCTCGCACCCTGGCACGGCCGACCCGCGCCGGCTGCCGTTGGGCAAGTGCCTCGACGTCAACCTTCCCGGCGTGCTGCCCTCCGAGGCCGTCGCGGCCACGGCGGTCGCCGTCGCGAACCTGAGCGGGGAAGTCCTCAACGCCACCAAGACGCAGAACGAGCCTCCGCTGCGGGCCTACACCCAGTCCTGACCCATCTGTAACCGGAACGGTCCTGTGCCGCGCACGCGGCGCAGGACCGTTCTGCCATGCGGTCTGATCGCTGGTGGAGGCTTGTCGTCGACCGACGCCCAGCGGAAGAGAGCCGGACCGTTGCTGCCTGAACGGACACCGAAGCGGGGAGGGCGGTGGCGGGATCGCCGGAGAGGGATCGACGTGATCGCGTTCGAGCACCGCACCGGCATGCCGCGGATGTACCTGCCCGAGCGCTTCGGCCCCCGGAGTGGCGTCCACGATCGTCCGCGGGAAGCGGGTCGAGGACGGGACCTGCGAGAAGGTCCGTGTCATCGTGCGGGTCCACCGACACGCCGCCGGGCCTGTCAGCACGGGCTCCGGAGGGGGAGCCGGACCGCCCCACGCGAGAAGCGAGGACGATCCGGCCGTACCCGGCCTTCGGCCGCGAGGCGTACAAGCGGCGCACCACCGTCGAGCGGTGCATCGACAAGCGCAAGCAACGGCGCGGGTCTGACCACTCGATACGCGACCGCCGCCGTCCACCTCGCCGGACTCCGCAGTGCCGCCCTCCACGTCTGGTCGGCGAGACGACCCGAAGGAATCGGTCCAGCCCCTCTCTCGGAGGCCGGTCCTCCATTCCCGCTCGGACCAGGTCGAGTGAGCGACGTGCCCACGCGTCGGCCAGGGGACGGCGCGTGGTGGCACCCGGGCCGGGATCTCCTGCCTGGCGCCTGCCGCGGACAGCGGAAC
>NZ_JBHTST010000248.1:0-4349 GCF_042794995.1 Streptomyces sp. NPDC056503 | reverse complement strand
GGTACCGATGGCGCCGCGGCGGGCGGGGCGGCAGCAGCGGGGCGATGCGTTCCCACAGCTCATCAGGCACAAGATCATCCGACACCCGCAACACTGAGCGTTTTCAGCTTCGTCACTCCAGGGTGACGCCATGGTCCTCGCTTGAGACCTGGAAGCTCCTCGGCTGGGCCCGCGGGGCACGGTGGGTTGTCTGTGAAGAGTCGTGAACGGTCGATCGCGGAGAGGGACAGAACGCACGCTCGAAGTACCATCCCTGCAAGGTTCTCCGGCCCGTACTTCCCCACCTCCGCAGTGGCGTAGTCGGACGAAGGCATCCCTGGAGAGGACAGAGGGCGATGAGTGTGGTCGAGAGTTGGTCGCGTGTGATGAGTCTGCTTCGGGAGCACGCGCCGGCCGATCACGCGGATCTGCCCGGGCCCGCTACGGAGCAGATGCTCGCGGCAGCCGAGGAACGGATGGGGGTCTCCTTGCATGGGGACCTGCGGACGTGGCTGTTGCAGAACAATCTGGATCTGCCGGAGGAAGATTTCGACGACGAAGTGCAATGTTGCGGTTTCGACGGGTTCCCCGACGAGGGGAGCTTCTTTCTGGGCATCCGGGCGATGGAGGGGCTCTACGCGAACCGCTCCAGGTCCTGCGGATTCGACCCTCCGGACCAGCCGGACTACCCGTTCTGGCGCAACGAGTGGATCCCCTTCCTGTCGGACCAGGACGGCTGGAGGGGAAAGTTCATCGATGTGCGGGACGGGCGCGTCGGCAGATGGTCCGTAGGTAGCCCCACGGTCACGGGCGAGTACGAATCGATGGCCCAGTACTTCGCCTCCGTGGCGGAGACCCTGACGAGGATCGCCGGTGGAAGCTCCCAGGTCAGTCAGTTCTCCGAAGGTCGGCTTGTCTGGTCGTGAGACGGTTCCCGACTGGATGACGGCCATTGCCGATCCGTCCTCCCCCCTGGAATGGCGATGAGATTCATCAGCGTTGACGTTCCAGGGTGAGGATGGCTGCGGCGATGGCGGTCATGCGGTTGAGGCTGCAGCGGGCTTTGCGGAAGATGCGCCAGGTCTTCAGCCTTGCGATGCTTCGTTCGACCGGCGCTCGTGCCGCAGACAGGGCCCGGTTGATCGTCCGCTGGGTCGTGGTGAGGTCCCGGCCGGGGAGCCGTCTGATGGGTGTGGTCACCCATGGGCCGGCGCCGATGTAGGCGCGGTCAGCGAGGACGGGGACGCCCTGGCGCTCGCAGATCCGGATGATGCGATGGGTACGGGCCGCGGTCAGGTCGTGGATGCGGCCGGGCAGCGCGGGCGAGATCCACAGCAGCTTGCCTGCGGGATCGGCGACGACCTGCACGTTCACGCCGTGACGGCGGTGCTTCTGTGAGAAGTCGGCCCGGCTGTCGCCGACGCGGTCGCACTCGGCGAGCGTCCCGTCGAGCAGGATGTGGTCAGGATCCGTCTCGCGCAGGACCCGCAGCAGGCCGGGTGCCTTCCGGGACAGATGCCCGACGACGGCCGTGACGTAGGCGTGGGCGGTGCCGACGGATATGCCGAAGCCCGTGGCGATCTGCGTGAGCGTGTCGTGGCGGCGGAGGTAGATCAGGCCGACGAGGGGCCGCTGGTGGGGCGGGAGCTTGCAGTGCCGGTCACCCTCACGGGTGACGATGAGCATGGATACCCACTCGACCAGAGCGTGAGGCAGGTCGAGTGCGGCAGGATATGAAACCAACGAGGCTCCTGCGCTGATGAGTTGAGACGTCGAACACCTCTCTCAACGGCACAGGAGCCTCGTGCGTTGCGGGACGCCTGCCCGTCACCCGATCAGTGGCCACTCTGAAAGAGCTCACTCTGCCGCCACCAGACCTGACCGCCAAGCCCTCACGCCGAACTCATTCTGAAACGATCAGTTAGGGTTGGCGGCATGGAAGCCCGGACGCGTCAGTCAGGGCTGACGCGACAGTGCAGCAGCCGGATCTCGCCCGTCCAGCACATCAATCCACGTGACTACAGACCGAGACGGATCGACACCCAGCAAAAACACCGTCTCCTCTTCACGCTCCAGCTGGATGACCCATGGCGATGGCGTCCCCTTTGGAGCCGTCAGCACGTAGTTACGGCAGATTCCATGAAAGGGAAGGCTCGGGATCGCGTCCGCGATCGGGTCTCCCGGATGTGAGTCCCGCAGCAGGGCAACTATCTCGTCAGCAAGATCAGGGCAGACATCGGCCAGGCGCAACGGGTTCTTCTCGGGACTCTTGCGGGACTCCATACCCCGAAGCATGTCAGGTCCCCCCAGGCCCCTGCCCGACCGAAGCAAGCCAGCCGAAGCAGGCTGGTGGCCCGCCAGACCCAGGCCGGGCCGTGGAACTCCGTGCGGAGATCGACCGCCGGGACACCGAGATCGAATCCATCCTCACCGTGGCCCCCACCAGTTCGACGAGGACCCCGGTCATGCAGCGTCCCCTGCGCTAGCCTCAGGGACGTACCCGACCATCGAGGGGGCCGTGATGGCGCACCTGACGTTCAGCGAGACCGAGCAGCGCGAGCTGCGTGAGGCCGCCCGCAGCGAGTTCCCCGGGAACCCCGCGCTCGCCTACGTCCTTGAGAACCTCGCTGCCGAGGGCATCGACCTTGACCGGTGCCAGGACTGGGACGACATTCGGGTCGAGCAGGGGCTGCCCGAGCGGGACGAGGCCGCGGACGTTGCCTAAGCACGCGCGCGGCCGCCGGCCCCGGATCGTCCTCATCGAGCCGGCCGAGACCCAGGTCCGCACCCTCACCACCGCGCAGACCGCCCGCGTCGATGCCGCCCTCAACACGATTGCTGCGGCGCCGGACGAGGTGAAGCAGCACGCGACCGCGTCCGCGCTGCGTGACTACCAGCACGACGGCGTCCGCCTGATCTTCTACGCCACCGCCCTCGGCAGCATCCTGATCGTCACCTACGTCGAAGCCGACTGACCCCCGGTCCCGTCAACGGGCCCGTCACCTCCGGCGTGCTCCGGTCGCTCGTTCGCGTGGCCGCTGCTGTAAACAGTGTGGGCGGCTGCCCGGGACTGGCTACGGTGAGTGTGTAGGGGGATCAGGGCCGACTGGTCGTTTGCCCCGGACTCCCTGTGTGCCCCCGTGCTCCTCGAGCCCGGGGGCACACTGCTGTACCCCCGCCCCTACGGCGTGGCCTCGGTCGTGGTGGTGCAGGCAGGGTCCGGGTGCGGGGCAGCTTGCCGGGCGACCGCGGTCGCCCACCGCTGCTCGGCGCCCGCCGGGTCGGTGTCGGCGGGCGTGGCGAACCAGACCCAGCCGCCGTCGCCGTAGTCCGCGTCCGGGACGGTCCCGACGACGTACCGGTGGCCGGGCGCGAGCGGCAGATACGCGGGCTTCGTCTTCGCGTACCCCCCGCCGGCCACCGGCAGAACGGACTGCCCGACCGTCATCGTCTGCGGCGGCGCCCCCTTCAGCGCCTGGTCGACCTTGACCCGGGAGATCAGCGCCCCGCCGGGGTCGCTGCTGCCCTCGCGGTACTCGACCGTCTTGTCGACGGTGACCAGGGCGACCGTGTGGGCGTAGCCGGCCTTGTCGGCGTCGGTGTCGGTGGCGGGCAGGCACAGGGCGTGGGCGGTGGTCGGCGGCCCGTCGGCGGGGGCGTCGAGGGTGGTGTACCAGGCGGCGCCGGGGTGGTGAGGACGGCGAGGGCCGCGAGCGCGGTGAGGGTGGCCCGCTTGTGTTTCATGCTCAGCCCCAGAGCTTCTTGTAGTTGGCCTTGTCGGCGTCGGAGGGCTTCTCCACGGGCACGGCTGCGACGGCCTTCCACATGAGGCTGAAGACCTCGGTGGGCTTGTGGCACAGGCCGAGCGCGTGGCCGAGCTCGTGGGCGGCGACGGACCGCCGGTACTTTTCCTCGCTCCACTCGCCGGGTGGGTCGAGGTAGTACTTGTTCAGGTAGATGAAGTCGGTCGCGGCGATGGCCGGGTGCTGGTCGTGGTAGCCGCCGTGCCCGTCCTTCTTGCTGTAGTCCCGCCACTCCAGGTCGTTCACCGTGACCGCGGAGTCCGGACGGATCTTCACCTTCGCCAGCGCGGTCCCGGCCGTCCCCTCCACCGTGCACGTAGGGGCCCGCCAGGTCATTCTGGGTACTGGACGGAACACTCCTTGCCGTCACCTCTACCTCGGGAGGGCAGTATGCGGCAGAACGACCTGACAGACGCCCAGAAGCAGGCTTTCGAGCAGAACGAGGCGGACTTCCGCAGACTCGACGACCAGCTGTCGGCGTACGGACTTTTCTCCCCAGTTGCGTACGGATGAACGTCCCCAGCTTTGGTCGCGGGTTGCGGCAGTGCGGCAGAGGATCTCGGTTGA
>NZ_JBHTST010000247.1:0-4395 GCF_042794995.1 Streptomyces sp. NPDC056503 | reverse complement strand
CTTGTTGAACTCGGCGACGTCCTCCTTCCACTCCTTCAGCTCGGCCGCCTTCGCCGCCGGCGGCATGCAGTCGATCGTGATCGACACCTTCGTCTTCGGGTCGAGCGGGGCGGAGGCGTCGGACGAGCCGGTCGGCTGCGAAGTACCGCCGCCGTCGTTGTCGCTGCTGCTCGTGCCGCAGGCGGCGAGCGCGGTCAGCGTCATCGCGGAGACGAGGGTGACCGCGCTGGCGCGGCGGGTACGGCGGAGCCTGGCACTTCTCATCGAGTGGTCCCCTTCGGGCAAGAACGTGGAGGTCGCCCCACCGGAGGTCGGCGACGTGCGTTGTGGGGCGCGGCACACTCAACCACCCCCAACAAGTGAACGCAAGATATCGCGCTGATTTCGTAATTGCTCGACAACTAAGCCCCCACCTGGGCCACCCCCGAGTCGACAGGACCCCCGGTCCACACCCGGCCCGGTCAGCGCTTCCCAGGAGCGACAGGGGCCGCAAGGACACCCGGAGCCACCGACTCGCCCCTGCACCTGTGCACGTAGATCTTTTTCATGATCTCTTCAATTTCTTCCATGGACCCGTTACGTTGGTGCACCTGCCCGCCTCCTGCGGTCGGCGCACGATCGGAGTCGTCCCTGTCGTGCGCTCGATCGCGTCGTCCCCGCGCACGTGGGCGGCCGAGAGATACAGCTCGTACGGCAGGCAGCCGTGCGGGGCGATGGTCACCGCACTGCGGACGGGGGCGCCACGACGGGTCCTTCGCGTGGTCGTTCAGGGTCCCTGGGATACCGCGGCGGCGACGGAGGTCGGAGCGTGCGTCTGCCGGTGGGATTCATGGGGTGATCGTCCCCACCGGACCGTCGCGACGAGGGCGCGTAAACCCGTGGACGGCCTCGCGGAGGATCACATACGGTGTGGCTCCACGCCCTGAGACGACGGAAGGAGGCGAGTGCCGTGCAGTTCACGCCTTTCCAGCGCTCCCTCTTCCCCTGTCCCGGCGCGGTTCGTCGATTCTGACCGGGAGCGCTCCAAGCAGCCTGTATCCCGGAGGAACCCATGACCGATCCGGTCATCCGCACGCTCTCCGCGAGCGACGCTCATCTCTTCGACGCACTGCCCGACCCGTTGGGTGCCCGTGAAGGCCATCGGCGCACCCGGTTCCGCCCCGACTGGAAGCGCGTCGCCCTGCGCGGCGGCGAGGTCGTCGCACGCGGCGCGTGGTGGGGCGGTCCCGACGACCCGGAGCCCGTCAACATCAACTGGTTCGACGTGGCCGAGGGCGAGGAGGAGGCCGGGGCCGCACTCCTGCGTTCCGCTCCCTGGCAGGTCGAGCTGGAGATCAACCTGCCCGGCGGCTGGCGGGAGACGCCCCACCTGCGCGCGTCCGCCGAGGCGCGCTTCGCCGCCGCACGGGCCGCGGGGTACGAACTCCTGGTGGAACGCTTCCTGTACCGCTGGACCCCGGAGCGGGGTCTGCCCGAGCGGCCCGGACGTCTGCGCTTCGGCGGCGAACCCGACGACACCGTCTTCCTCGACGCGTTGCGCCGCATCCACTCCGTCACCCTGGACGCCCACGCGCTCAGGAGCATCGAGGAGGGCGGCCTCGACCAGGCGGCCCAGGAGGAGCTCGACTTCTTCCACTGGTGCCCCTCTCCCCGGGAGTGGTGGCAGGTCGCGTACACCCCGGAGGGCGACCTGGCCGGCATCCACATCCCCGCCCACAACCCTTCCGGCCCGACCATCGGCTTCATCGGAGTCCTCCCCGAACAGCGCGGGCGCGGCTACGCCTACGACCTGCTCGCGGAGTGCACCCACCTCCTGGCCGAGCACGGCGCGGAGTTCATCGGCGCGGCGACGGACCGGGGGAACTTCCCCATGGCCGCGAACTTCGCGAAGGCCGGCTTCCCCGTCGTCAGGGAGCGCGTCAACTTCCACCCGACGAGCCGGACCGCCTAGAGCGTGTTTCCTTGATCCGCTCGTCAGTTGATCGGACATGTCTGTCCGGTTGGTGATCACTGATGCGATGTGGGACCGGATCGAGCCGTGGATGCCGGCCGATCCGGTCCGCCGTCGGCGATGGGCCGACCACCGCCGAACCCTTGAGGCCATCGCCTGGAAATACCGCACCGGCTCGCCCTGGCGGGACCTGCCAGACGAGCTGGGCTCGTTCCAGACCGCTCACAAACGGCTGCTCCGGTGGGCCGTGGACGGCACCTGGGAACGGATCCTCGCCGCGCTTCCGGCAGTGGCCGACGGTCCGGACGACATCGGCTGGACCGTGTCGGTGGACTCCACCGTCTGCCGAGCCCACCAGCATGCCGCCGGAGCCAGGAAAAGAGGCGCCAGATCGGGCTGAGCCCGGCGACCATGCGCTCGGACGTTCCCGCGGCGGCCTGAGCACGAAAGTCCACCTCGCCAGCGACAGCCATCGCCTACCAGGCTGCCCTCCACCTTGCCGCCCCCCTCATCCGGGCTCGCGATTGATCGAGAGGACACGCCTCAGGGGTTGTCGGTCAGAGGGGATCGAGGAGCATCAGGACCTCGTCTCGGGTGTCGTCGGGCGCGAAGCGCAAGGCGCTGGGCCAGCGGCCGACCTCCCGCCATCCCAGGCGGCCGTAAAAGTCCTCCAACCCTTCTCTCCCCCGGGCCGTGAGACGGAGCTGCTCAAGCCCCAGCTCGTCACGGGCCACCGTCCGCAACTCTCGCATGAGAGCGGAGCCGACACCACGGCCGCGGAAGCCGGGGTGGGTCTGGAGGTGGTGGACCGTTCCCCAGTGCGCGACGAGCCGAAAGGGATCACTTTTGAGGACAACCCATCCGGCAAGAGCCTCACCGAACCTGGCGATGACGAGGCGGCTGCGCGACGGGGCGAGATGGCTGAGGAGCTCGTCTGTGACCGGCGCGACGTCGTCGTCATGGACCGGAGGAAAAGGAAAACCCGCGGCACCACCTGCGTTCGTGACCGCGATCCAGCAGTCGACGAGCTGACGTCTCAGATCGGAAGAGACCTCGTGCATCCCGGTGATCTGGGTGAGAGTGGGTCTGATCCTCTGCTTCATGCGCAGAAGCATCCCAGTTGGTGCCGACATCGAAGTGACCGGCCGCCGCCTCCGAGGCGGCGGCCGGTCGGCGTCGTTCCCGGTCTGCGCGGGACTCCTTTGAAGACGGGCTAGTTCCGACGGACGACCTCGGCGAGCGCGATCAACTCCTTGCGCTGCTCGTCCTCCAGGCCCTCGCCGGTCATGGTGTTCATCGCCTCGCGGACCGCCTTCGCGATCTCGTACTTGCGATGGTTCCTGTCGGTGAGGAAGGGCATCAGCTCGCTGATCGGCGTCGTCGTCACGCCGGGGAGCAGCAGCAACTCCACCGCCCGCAACAGCTTCTCCCGGTCTTCGCTCATCCCGCCCCGGCCCCCTCTTCTCGACGTCCCCGCCAGACCGTACCCCGGCGAAGCCGTTCCCGGGACGGGCTTTCGGAACCTGGTGGGGCTCAGGGGTGCCCGTGGGATCCTCAGGGCCGACAATCGTGGTGAAGGTGTCAGCGCTCTCCGGTCAGCGCTCTCCGGTCGGCGGGCTCTGGTCCAGCACCTCGTCGTCCGCGTGCGCGCCGAACTCGGCGACACGCACCTCCGCGACGCGCTCGTACCGGGTGATCCGGTCGGTCCACTCCGCGTCGACGCCGAAGGCCACCCGCGCGAAGCCCACCCGGCCGATGGCCTCGGCCAGGCCCGGGTCGCCGGGGGCCAGCAACCGCGCCGGAGCGTCGAGCGCCACGGTGTGGGGCGGTACGAAGAACTCGTCCGGCAGGACGGTTCGCGCGTGGACGAGGGCGCCGACGGCGACGACCGAGCCGGCGCCCAGTCGCGCGTCCTGGAGGACCGTCGCCGAGGTCGCCACGTAGACGCACCTGCCGACCTCGCAACCGAGCAGCGTGGCGTGCGGTCCCACGAAGACGTGGTCGCCGACGAGCACCGGCTGGTCACCGGCGACCGCTGACCCGCGCAGCACGGCGTTCTCGCAGATCACCGTCGCTTCCCCGACCTCGATCCGGGACCCCTCCGCGTCGAGGACGGCGCCGTACATCACCCGGACCCTCGGCCCCACACGGACATCGCCGACGAGTGTGGCCGTCGGGGCGACGTAAGCGGTGGGATGGACCTGCGGTTCCCGCCCACGATGCCGGATACGCGTTCCCTGTCCTTCAGCGGTCATGAGCGGATCCTCGCCCGCGGGTCCCCCGCGTGCTGGCGGGTTTCGGACGTCGAGCTCCTGCGCGTCCGCCGGTCCGACAGCGTCACCCGTCCCGACGTGACCATCTCGTTCTCCGCGCCCGCTTCCACGACGGGCCGCACCGGCCACCCGCTCGACCCTGTCCTTGGCCTTCTCGGTGCTCATGTCGCC
>NZ_JBHTST010000246.1:0-4453 GCF_042794995.1 Streptomyces sp. NPDC056503 | reverse complement strand
TTTCTACCCCCCACCCGGCAATCCCTTCTCGCTTTGGGTTTGGTGGGCTGGTTTTTTTTTATAACAGACGGGGGGGCCGGGCCGCCGGTACCGAAGTACCGCCGGACGGGCCGCCGTTCACACCGCGGTCACGCCCCCTCGGGCCGGGCCCGTGGGCTCGTCACCACCACGGGTAGAAGTTGACCGTGTTGTTCGCCTGCGAGATGTGGGTGAAGGCGGAGCCGTTCACGCTCGCCGTGTTGTTCTGGTTGGAGGCACCGGAGCCGGTCGCCACCTGCTGCGTGGTGGTCGAGTTGCCGTTGTTGTCGCCACCCACGCCGCTGCCGATGATCGTGGCGACGCTCGTGTTCGATCCGTCGTCCGCGAAGCCACCGTTGTCGGCCTGCGCCACGCCGCCGAAGAGGGCTGCGGCGAGCGGCAGGGCGACGACGGCGGCGGCGATGCGGGCGGTACGGATGCTTGCCATGTCTGTTCCTCCGGGAACTGAAGCCAGTCTGCTGTGCACGGAAACGCGGATCACTGAAGGCGGGCCGTGAACTCCGGCCCTGACCAGGGAGGTTGGCCTACCGCCCCGGTCGTTCTCTGCTCGACGTCGCGAATCCAGAGTTGCCCACCGAATCCCCGGCGAACCACCCCGGAGCGCCCGATTCCCCCGCAAGCGTGAGGACAAGCCGATAAACCCTTCGTAGCCGAGAAACCCCCAGCTCACAGCGGACGGCGACCGCGAAACCACCCCGGATCCGTTGCGCCGCACGGGAGGAAGCGTTCCGCCAGAACCCCCGACAAACCGGACCGCGGGCGGCGACGGCCGCCCACCCCGTCCCGAACGGAGCCGAGAAGAGGGAAAGGACTTTCGAGTCCTTCTACCCCTCGGCCGCCACCGCGGCCTCGAAGGCGGCGTAGGCGGTCGCGTCGAAGAGCACGAAGCGCACCTCCTCGACCTCCGTCTCCGCCGCCCGCACCGTCCCGACCGCGATCCGCGCGCCGTCGTCGATCGGCCAGCGGTAGACGCCCGTGGAGATGGCCGGGAAGGCGACCGTACGGGCCCGCAACTCGTCCGCCACCCGCAGGGACTCGCGGTAGCAGGACGCCAGCAGCGCCGACCGGTCCTCGCTCTCCGACCAGACGGGGCCCACGGTGTGGATCACGTGGCGCGCCGGCAGCCGACCGCCCGTCGTCGCCACGGCCCGCCCGGTCGCCAGCCCCTTCCCGTACCGCGACGCCCGCAGCTCCCGGCAGGCGGCGAGGATCTCCGGGCCGCCCTTGCGGTGGATCGCCCCGTCGACGCCCCCGCCCCCGTACAGCGACGAGTTCGCGGCGTTCACCACCGCGTCCACCGCCTCCGCGGTGATGTCCCCCCGCACCAGCACGATCCGCACCACGCCACCTCTCCGTCGGTTCCGTGGAACGGTACGGCCCCCGGCCTCCCGACTCCGCGGTTCCCGGGTCCCGTCGGCCCCGTCCGCGGGGCGACGGCCGCTTTACCACCTCTCCGGACCGGGAAAGCCCCCGTCCGGGGCAGCCGGCGGCCACCGCACGGGACGATGCATACGTACGGGCTGACAACAGCGGAAGCGACGTCACGCGTACGAGTGGGTGTCGGGACGCCGCGGCCCGGCTCCCCGGCAACCGCCCCGCGGGGACGCGCGTCTCCGGATCCCGTCGGGCGGGGGAAGCGAAATGCCCGGCCCAGAAGGCCTTTCCGGCCCTCAATCGATCAGCGCCGTGTGCGTGTCTAACCCCAAGGCGACGCCTAAATTGTTCAGAATGTCACCTACTGCCCCAGTTGAAACCACGAGGTTTCGTCGCCTAGGAGCGTGTCATGCAGATTCGCAGGTGGCTCCCGGACCAGCCCACTCTCATCGGCCGTCACGACTGGCCGGACGAGGACGGCACGGGGACACATCTGCGGCTCCGGGCCGGCTCCATCGTCGTGCTGGACCGGCGGGCGTGGCGGGTCCTGGAGATCACCGGTTACCCCGACAACGCATGGCCGAAATCCTACGAGAAGGCATGGCGCGACCACGTGGAGCTGTGGTGGCACGCCAACGAACTGCGGCGGGCCGAGAACCAGGCGTTCAAACCGGCCCCCGATCGCGCCGAGTTCTACAGGCGACCGGTGGTGCTCGTGCTGCGCGACGAGAACCTGCCCCGGTCGGCGGTGAAGCACTGGTGCGCCCCCGCCAGCATGGACTGGCAGGTCCTCCCCGAGCACTACGCCGTCTGCCGGGCCTGCGGCGAACTGCCGCCCTGCCACCACGGGGAGTACCGCCCCCCGGAGGGCGGCCCCCGGCGTCCGGAGCAGAGCGGCGGCATCCCGCTCATCGTGCCGGAGGGCTGCTGCATGGGGTGCGCCGAGCAGATCAAGCCCCGCATGCGGACCGTGCGTTTCCCCGGCCCCAACCTCTGGTACCCGGACCTCGGCGACGACACCGCGGTCTTCCACTCCCGCTCCTCCTGCGAGGACCAGGTGGAGTACTACCGCGCGCAGTGGCAGAGCGAGTACCCCCAGCCCGCCGCGCACCCGGCCACGCCGGCGTTCCCGGGCTTCGACCACCTGGCCCTGCCCCGGGCCCGCCAGTCCCACTCCCAGCCCCAGGCCCCGGCCCCCCAGCACGGGAAGGCACCGGTCCCGGTCCCGGTCCCGCAGCACGACCAGGGCCAGGCCCAGGGCCAGGCCCTCCAGCACGTACAGGCCCAGGCCCTCCAGCACGTACAGGGCCAGGCCCTCCAGCACGTGCAGGGCCAGGCTCCCCAGCACGTACAGGGTTCGGTTCCCCAGCACGTACAGGGTTCGGTTCCCCAGCACGTACAGGACCACTTCGCGGTCCCCCAGCACGGACAGGACCACTTCGCGGTCCCGCACGTCCGGGAGGAGGCGCACACCTCCCTGGCCGTCGGATCCGGCGCCTTCTCGCCGTCCTTCGGCGGCTACCGGGCGGAGCCCGAGTCCTACCCCTCCGCCCCTCCGCCTCCCCCTCAGAGCGCGGCGCCCGTGCCCGCGGCCCCTCCCCTGGCCGCCGGGGACGCCGGCCCCGCCGTCCGGGCCGCGGAGGAGCTGCGCCGTTCCCTCACGGACCGCCCGGTCTTCCACAACGCGGAGCAGGCGGCCCGGGTGATCGAGGAACTCACCGCGGCGGTCCGCAACATCGCCCTCTGCCTGAACGACCCGCAGGCCCGCAGCCACCCCTGAACCCACCCGCGCCCCTCGCCCCGGCAGCGGGAACGCCGACGGCCCCCGACCGTTCCATCCGGTCAGGGGCCGTTCGTCTGCGGTGGGTGTGGGATTTGAACCCACGGTGACATCGCTGCCACGACGGTTTTCAAGACCGTTCCCTTAGGCCGCTCGGGCAACCCACCCTCGCTCCGGACCGTTTGGGGCGGAGCGGGCTACAGCGTACCGGGTGGGCGAGGGGGGTGCGGGAGAGCGGGACGGCTCGGGCGGGTTCAGGGGGTGGCGTCCGGTGCATCCGTGATGTGACGGGTGCTTCCGGATCGCCGCGAACGCCGGGTTAGAGTCCCTTTCACAACATCTCCACGTCTCTTGAGAAGAACAGAGGTCCCCACGGTGCAGGGCACGATCGACGGGTTCAGCTATGGCATGGTCACGCCACTCGTGGGCTACGTGATGGCCTGCCTCGGCAGCGCGCTGGGGCTGCGCTGCACCGTGCGGTCGCTCGCGACCGGGCGGACCCGGAAGCCCGGGTGGCTGGCGCTCGGGGCCGTGTCGATCGGGTGCGGGATCTGGACCATGCACTTCATCGCGATGCTCGGCTTCCAGGTGAGCGAGACGGCCATCGCGTACGACGGCTCGCTGACCTTCCTCAGCCTGCTCGTCGCGGTGCTCGTCGTGGGCGCCGGCGTCTTCACCGTGGGCTACCGCGGCGCCCGGCCGGTCCCGCTGCTCGCCGCCGGCCTCTTCACCGGCCTCGGCGTCGCCGGAATGCACTACCTGGGCATGGCCGCCATGCGGATGAACGGTTCCCTGACGTACCGGCCCGGCGTCGTCGCGCTCTCCGTCGTCATCGCCGTCGCCGCCGCGACCGCCGCCCTCTGGGCCGCCGTCTCCGTCCGCGGCTTCCTCGCCAGCCTCGGCGCGAGCGTGGTCATGGGCATCGCCGTGACCGGCATGCACTACACCGGCATGGCCGCCGTCGGTGTCCAGGTCGCCCATGACGCCCACGCCGCCTCGGGCGACGGCTCCTCCGCCATCGACGTGCTGCCGCTGCTCGTCGGCCCGCTGATCTTCCTGGTCCTGGCCGCCGCCGTGGTCATGCTCGACCCGATGCTCATCATGGGCGACGAGGAACCCGCCGCCCGGCCCGTCCGGCGCATCGACATCGGCGACATCCAGACCGGCCTCAACGCCGACAACAACTGGGGTGTCACCAGCGGAAGCCAGGGCCGGGAGCTCTAGGGACGCACGGAGACGGCGCCGGGGGCCCGATGGCCC
>NZ_JBHTST010000245.1:0-4484 GCF_042794995.1 Streptomyces sp. NPDC056503 | reverse complement strand
AGCACCCCAGACCGTTCGTCTGGACGAAGACCGCCGACGAGATCCTCGACAAAGTCGCCGCCTACTGCCGACGAATCTCTGACTCAGGTCACTAGAACGGGGCCCGGAGCCGGATATTCGCGCAGGTCAGAAGCCATACGTAGGTCCAAGTATCGGGTGATTCCCGAGCTTATAGCGTGGGTTCGACCGTCATCCGCTCGTGAACGAAGGCCCTGGTCGCCGACCAGGGCCTTCGTCGTCGTCCGCGTCGTGAAGTCCGTGGCGACACGGACGACGAGGACGGCGGCTATTTGCAGGAAGGCGCCTGGCCGACGTCGTCGAGCCGGATCGGCCCCTGGGCCGGGGCGCAGCAGCCGCCCTCCGCGGGCTGCTCCGTGGCCGGCTGGTCGAAGACGCCGGCGCCGCCGCGCACACCGGTCCCGGGCAGAACGAGTTCGACGCGTCCGGCGGACGCGTGGTCGCCGGCGAGGGCGGCGACCACGGAGCGGACCTCCGCGTAGCCGGTGAGGATGATGGCCTCGTCGGCCGGGTCGAGCCGTCGGTCGTCCTCGGCCACGGGGACGAGCCGCTCGCCGTCGCGCTCGATCACCTCCGCGCGGAAGCCGGTGACGGCTTCGGCGTGGCCCTCGTCGAGGGCCTGATCGCCGAGATCGACGCCCGACGGGCCTGACCGCCCCGCCCGGGTCCGGGGCGGAGTACGTTGGAGGTACCGGGAGCACCTCGTACACCCGCCCCCACGCGGACGTCGTTCCCGGCGATCACCAGGCCGGGGCGCCCCGGGCGCCCCGGGGACAGGTTCCGGTCCCATGCCCAGCCCCGCCCCTCCCGCCCGTCAGGCACGCCTGACACTGACACCCCGCACTTCCCTGGCCGGCCTGCTGGACGGTGCGTGGTGGCCGTACTCGCGTGATCTCGCCGCCGAGTTGCCGCCCGTGGTGGAGGAGCTGCGGAGACGCTGGGGGCGCGTCACGCGCATCACCGCGAACCCCGGGCCCTGGCCCGTCGCCCCGTACAAGGTCTCCGTCGGCGCATACGCCGTGCACGTCGGCTGGTTCACCGACCAGGACCCCGACACGATGATCCTGCACTCGCACAGCCTCGGCCGCTGCGACCTGCTGGTGGTCCCTCCCGAGACCGAACCCGCCTCCGCGGCACGGCTGATGGCCGCCGCGTCCGCCCCCGGAAACCTCCACACCACGGACGCCCTCATGTCCGGCGAGATGTCCGGCGAGAACGCCACCGGCCGCCGTCGGCGGGAGGCGCGCGCCGGCGAGGACGCCGGGGAGACGGAAGACGGCGCCTCCCTCCGGCCCCGCCCCCGCCCCGTCGTCGGGGCGCGCATGATCTTCCTGCCGCGGAGCGCGCGGAGATGAGGCCCCGGCCTGGGCCCTGGTCGGCGACCAGGGCCTAAACGTCGTGTCCGGAGCGAGCGCATACCTGTCCTCGCGGACTGAGATTTACACCGGTGCCACCGGGAGAGTTTTTACCGACGCCACGCAGGGGTGAATTAGGGAGACGCACGGAAAGCGGCGACGTGCTACTGTCGAATCAGTTGCAGTTTTGGTACCCGAAAACTTCGAGCGCCCCGCCGGCCGCATGCCGCGCGGAAGCGTTCTGCATTCCGGTCTTTTCCGGGCAGGGAATCATCGCGGCGACACGGGGTCCGTACATCACGGACTCCGCTGCACTGCCCAGAGGAGAAATGTCATGGCCAACGGCACCGTGAAGTGGTTCAACGCGGAAAAGGGTTTCGGCTTCATCGAGCAGGAGGGTGGCGGTCCTGACGTGTTCGCCCACTACTCGAACATCGCCACCCAGGGCTTCCGCGAGCTCCAGGAGGGCCAGAAGGTCTCCTTCGACATCGCGCAGGGCCAGAAGGGCCCCACGGCCGAGAACATCGTTCCCGCCTGACGCTGACGCGCCGTACGCAGCTGGGGCCCGCATCCCTCGGGGTGCGGGCCCCGGCTGCATGCGTTTATCCGGGTGTCCGCACACCCCGGACCGCTGCCGCTCATTTCACCTGGCCAGCCGCACCGATGATTTCGCGCCCAGGCAAGAACCGCCTGAATGCCGCATTCGATTCGGCCCTTGCCGGTAATTCCCGAAGCCGTTGACCGGCTGTCGGAATTTCTCGATGCGCACCGCATAAAGGAAGGTTCTGAATGAACCCCACACGCACGGACGACCGTTCCTCCCGCACCCGCCGCAAGGGCGGCCACACGTACGACTCCCCCGCCGGAACGGGCCGGGGCGGTCGTTCCGGTTCGCCCGGCGCGAGCCGGACGGGAGGTACGGGCCGGTCGCGCGGATACGGCAGGCGTCCCGCCGCGGCGCAGGGGGAGTTCGCCCTGCCGGAGACGACCACCCCGGCGCTGCCCCCCGTCGAGGACTTCGCCGAACTGGCCCTGGACGGGCGCCTGCTGGCCGCGCTCACCGCGCAGGGCGTGTCCGTCCCCTTCGCCATCCAGGGCGCGACGCTGCCGAACTCCCTGGCGGGCCGTGACGTCCTGGGCCGCGGCCGGACGGGCTCCGGCAAGACGCTCGCCTTCGGTCTGGCCCTGCTCGCCCGTACGGCCGGGCGGCGCGCCGAGCCCCGTCAGCCGCTGGCCCTGGTACTGGTCCCGACCCGGGAACTCGCCCAGCAGGTCACCGACGCCCTCGTCCCCTACGCCCGCGCCGTGAAGCTGCGACTGGCCACCGTCGTCGGCGGAATGCCGGTCGGCCGGCAGGCGCACGCGCTGCGAAACGGCGCCGAAGTCGTCGTGGCCACCCCCGGGCGTCTCAAGGACCTCATCGACCGCGGGCACTGCCGACTGGACGACGTGGCCGTCACCGTCCTGGACGAGGCGGACCAGATGGCCGACATGGGATTCATGCCCCAGGTGACCGCGCTCCTGGACCAGGTCCGGACCGGGGGCCAGCGGATGCTGTTCTCCGCGACCCTGGACCGCAACGTCGACCTCCTGGTCCGCCGCTACCTCACCGACCCCGTCGTCCACTCCGTCGACCCCTCCCAGGGCGCGGTCACGACGATGACGCACCACGTCCTGCACGTGCACGGCACCGACAAGCAGCGGCTGACCACGGAGATCGCCGCCCGTGACGGCCGGGTGATCATGTTCCTGGACACCAAGCACGCCGTGGACCGTCTCACCCGGGACCTCCTCGACCACGGGGTCCGGGCCGCGGCGCTGCACGGCGGGAAGTCGCAGCCGCAGCGCGACCGCACCCTGGCCTGGTTCAAGGACGGACACGTCACCGTCCTGGTCGCCACGAACGTCGCGGCCCGCGGAATCCACGTCGACCGGCTCGACCTCGTCGTCAACGTGGACCCGCCCACCGACCACAAGGACTACCTGCACCGCGGCGGCCGTACCGCGCGGGCCGGCGCGTCAGGCAGCGTCGTCACCCTGGTCACCGCCGACCAGCGCCGGGGCGTGACGCGCCTCATGACGGCCGCCGGCATCGTGCCCACGACCACCCGCGTCCGCTCCGGCGAGGACGCGCTCGCCCGGATCACCGGCGCGCGCACCCCCTCCGGCATTCCCGTGACGATCACCGCGCCGCCCGGCGAGCAGCGCAGGCGCGGCACGGCTTCCCGGACCCGGCGCGGGGCCGCCTCGGCGGCCGGGCGGGCCGGCGCGCGGCGTCCCGCCGGCACGGCCGCCTGAGCGTCGCGCGCTCCGCAAACCGACCCATCCCCCCAGGAGGCACGTGGTGACGCTGGTCCAGAAGCAGCTCCGCCCGACACACCCCGCTCCCGCGCACCCGACGGTGACCGGCGCCGTCGACCCGGCCGGACCCCAGGTCCGCGACGACATGACCGTGGAGGTGGCCCTGGCCGTCATGGCCGGGGCCCGCACCGGCCACCTGCTCGTCTGCGACGACGGCGACCAGCGCACCGGCCTGGTCACCCGGGCCCAGCTCACCACCGTCCGGGACAGCCCCTCGTACACGGACCGGCTCCGGCTGCGCGACCTCTCCGACGACGGGACGACACCCTGAGGGCCCCCGCGTCCGCCCTCGTCCCCGTGTGAACCGCCCGTGCGGCGGGACCATCCCCCTTCTCTCCCCTTGTGAGGCATCGTGCGCTGTGTCATCGCCCGCTTCCCCTTCGAACTCACCAAGAACGGCGTCCTGGACTCCATGAAGGGCGTCACGCCCGAGGAGATCACCGGCGAGTCCGTGGTCATCGGCCGCCGTACCTACCCCGTCAAGCAGGTCGGCCAGGTCATCACCCGCCAGGACCGCCGCGACTTCACCGCCCGTGAAGTCGTCCTCGCCCTGACCAAACTCGGCTTCACCTGTCGCGACCTCTCCCAGAGCGCCGCGCCCGCCCACGGCCTCGATCCGGTCCGGCGCGCCTCCGAGGCACTCGGCGCCCCCACGGCGGCCTGACCGCCGTCCACGGGCGGACACCCGCCGACACCCGGGTGCCCGGGCACCCGTCGAAACCCGAGAGGACCCGACCGGCACGTGCCGGT
>NZ_JBHTST010000244.1:0-4580 GCF_042794995.1 Streptomyces sp. NPDC056503 | reverse complement strand
GCGGCCGCGGGCGCGGCGGCCGGCAGCGCGGTCAGCGCGGTGGCGCACAGGGCGAGGGAACACACCGAGCGCGCGGCCCAGGACCGCGCGCGGGAAATGGGAGGTCTCATGTTCGGCTCATCCCCTCGTCAGGACCGTGTGGACGATCATGAACTGACCGTCCGTCATATGGGAGTATTCGCAGGGACCGCGGTCAAGGACGACACGCTCCCCGCGGCCCTTCCCCGACTCCGCACATCTGTCCGTCGAACACGCCCCGACCTGCGGGGGTCCACGGCGCCCGCCACGTCGAAGACCACCCGAACTGCTTGGAGGAATGCCGTTACACGGGGCTCGTTCCGGCGTACGCTGGACCTTTCGTGGGGTGATCGCCCCGGCGCCCCGACCGTGCGCCGGGCGTGCGCCCCCTGTGTGGGGGTGGAACGTGGCACGACAGGACGGCAGGCCGGCCCGCCTGGGTTTCGGCCTCTTCGAACGCGAGGCCGCGCTCGACGCCGCGGAGGAGGCGCTCGACCTCCTCACCGGCCTCGCGCCGGGCGAGCCCCCGTCCCCGCCCGAGCGCGTGCCCGCCCCGCGCGACGCCCGTGTCGTCCCCCTCCACGCCGCCCGCTCCGCCTCGGCGGACGCCCCGCGCCCCGTCGAACCGCCCGCCGCGCAAGGCGGCGTCCTCGTCTACGCCGCACCCGCCGGACTCGGCAAGACCACCCTCCTCGCCGAGATCCGCCGCCGCGCCGGCGCCCGGGGCTGCACCGTCCTCTCCGCCCGCGGCGGCGACCAGGAGCAGCGCGTCGCCTTCCACGTCGCCCGCCAGCTCCTCCAGCCCCAGCTCGCCCACGCCTCCGACGCCGAACTCCGCGAACGGCTCGGCTCCTGGTACGACATCGTCGGCCCCGCACTCGGGCTGCGCGCCGCCACCGCCGGCTCCCCGCCCGACCCCCAGGGCCTGCGTGACGGCCTCGACTGGGTCCTCACCCACCTCGCCGTCCGCCGCGCCCCGCTCGTCGTCGTCCTCGACGACGCCCACTGGGCCGACCCCGAGTCCCTCGGCTGGCTCGCCTCCTTCGCCCCGCGCGCCGAGGACCTCCCCATGCTCCTCGTCGTCGCCTACCGGCCCGACGAACTGCCCGACGAAGGAGCCGAGTTCACCGGCCACAGGTCCGGACAGCGCCCGCACGGCCTGGCGCCCCTCACCGCCGAGGCCGTCGCCCGGCTCGTCCGGGACCGGATCGGCGCCCACGCCGACGACGCCTTCTGTCACGACTTCTGGTCCGTTACCTCCGGCAACCCCTTCGAGACCGTCGAACTCGCCGCCAAGGTCCGCGACCGCGGCCTCGACCCCACCGCCGACGGCGCCCACGAGCTGCGCGACCTCGCCGCCGCCCTCAAGGGCAGCGGCCTCGTCAGCCGCCTCGAACGCCTCGGCACCACCACCATGCGGCTCGCCTGGGCCTGCGCCGTCCTCGGCACCGAGATCTCGCCCGCGCTCGCCGGCGCCCTCGCCGGACTGGGCGACGAGGCCGTGGCCGACTGCGCCGAACGGCTCCGCGAGGCCCGCGTCCTCGCCGACACCGGCAGCGCCGACGGCCCGCTCGAATTCGTCCACCCGCTCATCGCGAGCACCATCTACCGCGCCATCCCCGACGCGATCCGGGTCGCCTTCCACGGCCAGGCCGCCTGGTGCGTCATCGACGCCGGACTCGGCCCGGCCGCCGCGGCCCGCCACCTCCTGGAGACCCACCCCGAGGGCGACTCCTGGGTCGTCACCCAGCTGCGCGCCGCCGCCCGTGAGAACCTCCGCGCGGGCGCACCCGACGCCGCCCGCCGCCACCTGGCCCGCGCCCTGCGCGAGCCTCCCACCGCCGACGAGCGGGCCGCCGTCCTCTTCGAGCTCAGCTCCGCGTCGCTCCTCACCGAGCCCGCCACCACGGTGAACCACCTGCGCGCGGCCCTGGAGGAGCCCATCTCCGACCAGGCGCTGCGCCACGGCATCGTCTACCGCCTCTCCCAGGTCCTCGCCCACAGCGACCGGCTGGTCGAGGCGTCCGAGCTGCTCGAACACGAGAGCCGGCAGACCACCGACCCGCGCAGCCGCCTCCGCATGCAGGCCGAACGGTTCATGTGGGACGCGCTCCGCTCCGACGAACCGGAGTCGCCGGCCCGCTCCCGCCGTCTCACGACCCTCGCCGACCGGCTCACCGGCCGCGACCTCACCGAGCGGTACGTCATCGGCCTGCGCGCCTGGGACGCCACCCTGCGCGCCGAACCCGCCTCCGTCGCCCTCCGCCACGCCGAGCGCGCCCTCGAAGGCGGCCTCAGCTGGGCCGACGAGAGCCGCGGCTTCGAGGTCCCGGTCCTCGTCGCCCTCACCCACCTCTACGCCGACCGGCCCGGCCGCGCCGAGGAGCTCTTCGCCGCGGGCACCGCCGAGTTCGAGAAGCAGGGCTGGCGCGGCGCCCACCTCTCCTTCGCGTACACCCTCCTCGGGTACATCCGCTTCCGCCGGGGCCGGCTCATGGAGGCCGAGGACTTCGCCCGCGCCGGACTCCGCCTCGCCGAGCGCGTCGGCCCCCGCACCCCCGCCCTCTGGTACGCCACCGGCGTCATGATCGAGGTCCTGCTCGCCCGAGGCCGTACGGAGGAGGCCGAGCGGGTCGCCCGCGACCACGACTTCGGCGAGCCCTTCCCCGCCACCGTCACCATCCCCGACTGCGAGACCGTCCACGCCGAGCTGCTCCTCGCCACCGGACGCGCCGAGGAGGCCGCCGCCGCGCTCGCCGACATCGGCCGCCGGCTGGAGCCGCGCGGCAAGCGCAACCCGTCGTGCAGTCCCTGGCAGCTGTACCTCGCCCTCGCCGAGGCCGCCACCGGCTCCCCGGCCAGGGCGCTCACCACCGCCGAGGACGCCGTCTCCCGCGCCCGCCAGTACGGCGCGCCCTCCGCGATCGGCCAGGCGCTCCGGGTGACCGCCGAGGTCTCCGAGGGCGCCGAGCGGATCAAGCTCCTGGAGGAGTCCGTCGACTGGCTGGACCAGTCCCCGGCCGCGTACGAGCTGGCCCGCTCCCTGATCGCCCTCGGCGCGGCGCTCCGCCGGACCGAACGCCACGCCGAAGCCGCCGAGCATCTCTACCGGGGTCTGGAGACCGCCCAGGACTGCGGCGCCGACGGCCTGGTCGAGGAGGCCAGGGCCGAGCTCGCCGCCGCCGGGCTGCGCCCGCGCGCCCTGCACACCGCCGACGGCAACTCGCTCACCGCGCGTGAGCGGGCCGCCGCCGGGGCCACCGTCCGCGGGCAGGACCCGGCCGCCACCCTCGGCGTCGACGCCACCACGGCCGCCCGGCTGCTGTCCGCCGTCTACCGCAAGCTGGGCACCGACCGCTCCGGCCTCGCCCACGCCCTCGGCGAGCCCGGCGCGTCCGAGGGCCCGGCGGAGACGCCCGTGGCGGCCGACCCGGCCGACTGAGTCCCGGAAGGCACCCGTACGGCGCCGGGAGGGCGGAGCCCGGCGCCGCACCGCGCGCCCGGGCACGTACCATGGCCGTATGTCCTTCCTCCGCCGCCGCAGCGCCACTCCCGCTGGCCCGGACTTCGATGTCCTCGCCATGGACCCGGGGGACTGGCCCGGCAATCTCGGCGCCGGTCTGCTGCCCGCTCCCGACGGTTCCTGCCAGGGCGTCTTCCTGCGCTACGACCTCTTCGGCGGCCGCGGCCCCGCGATGATCATCGGCAACCTCCCCGAGGGCTCCCCGGCCCGGGAGCTCGCCGAGGGCCAGATCCCCTTCGAGGTCGCCCAGCTCCTTGCCGCCCTCGAGAACGACGAGCCGGTCGAGGTGCTCGACACCGAGGACGTCCCCGTCATGCAGGGCGACAACCTCCTCATCGTGCGCCGCCTCAAGCTCTCCGAGAGCCGCATCTCCTGCGTCCAGTTCGACCGCAGCGACAACGTCCTGGTGACGATCGCCAGTTGGGACCGGCCGATCACCGACGACCTCTACGCGCTGCTCAAGCCGTTGCCCGCCGAGCTGTTCCAGCAGGGCTGAGCGGGGAGGGCGGGGGCCGATGAGCGCACGCGTCGACGCCTGGATCTGGGCGGTCCGGCTGACCAGGACCCGCTCCCAGGCCGCCGCCGCCTGCCGGGCGGGCCACGTCAAGGTCAACGGCGAGCGGGCCAAGCCCGCCCAGGCCGTGAAGCCGGGCGACGAGATCCGGGTCTTCGTGGCCGGCCGCGAGCGGATCGTCGAGGTCAAGGAGCTGCTGACCAAGCGGGTCGGCCCGCCGGTGGCGGCCGAGGCGTACGTGGACAACAGCCCGCCCCCGCCGCCGCGCGAGCACGTCGCCGTCGCCGCCGTCCGCGACCGCGGCGCGGGACGCCCCACCAAACGCGAGCGCCGCGAACTCGACGAGCTGCGCGGCCGCCGGCCCTAGACAGCCGGCGTGAGGGCCGCCCCGGCCGGTCCGGGGCGGGTCTCTTCCACCCGAGCGCTTCATCTGCGCCGGCGGGCCGACGCCCCGGGACCGATGGCGGTCCGTATTGACGGGTACGTCGCGGTGCGGGAGTACTCCGCTCCGTTCACTGGAGAGTA
>NZ_JBHTST010000243.1:0-4657 GCF_042794995.1 Streptomyces sp. NPDC056503 | reverse complement strand
GAAGCTCCGCGAGCACCTCGTCCAACGCCCCCGCGAACACCGGGAACGCCCCGTACAACCCACGACCCATCCCCAACCGCTGCGACCCCTGACCCGCGAACACCAACGCCGCCTTGCCCTCGGCGCGTGCCGTGCCGGTGGTGACGTTGGGGGCGTCCTCGCCGTCGATCAGGGCCAGCAGGCCGTTGAGGAAGTCGCCCCGGTCACGGCCCACGATCACCGCACGGTGCTCGAACGCGGAGCGTGAGACCACCGACGAGTAGCCGATGTCGGCGAGCGACAGGTCGGGGGCGTCGTCGATGGAGGTCAGCCAGCGCTCCGCCTGGCGGGCCAGTGCCTGGCCACTCCGTGCCGAGAGCAGCCAGGGGACGACGGCGCCGGGGGACTCGGGGGACTCCGGCGCCTCCGGCTCGGCGGGGGCCTGCTCGACGATGACGTGGGCGTTCGTACCGCTCACGCCGAAGGACGAGATCCCCGCCCGGCGCGGGCGTCCGGTCCCGGGCCACGCCCGCGACTCCGCCAGCAGCTCGACCCGACCCGCGTCCCAGTCCACCCGCGACGACGGCTTGTCCGCATGGAGAGAGGCCGGCAGGACGCCGTGGCGCATCGCCTCCACCATCTTGATCACACCGGCGACACCCGCCGCCGCCTGCGTGTGCCCCAGGTTCGACTTCACCGAACCCAGCCACAACGGATCGCCGTCCCCCCGACCCTGCCCATACGTCGCCAACAACGCCTGCGCCTCGATCGGATCACCCAACGTCGTCCCCGTACCATGCGCCTCCACCACGTCCACCTCGGCGGCCGAAAGGCCGGAGACCCGCAGGGCCTGCCGGATCACCCGCTGCTGGGCAGGACCGTTCGGCGCCGTCATCCCGTTCGACGCACCGTCCTGATTCACCGCCGAACCCCGCACCACCGCGAGGACGGGGTGGCCATTGGCGCGGGCATCCGACAGACGCTCCAGAACCAGCACCCCCACACCCTCGGCCCACCCCGTACCGTCCGCCCCCTCCGCGAACGCCCTGCACCGACCATCCGACGCCAACCCCCGCTGACGACTGAACTCCACGAACGACTCCGGAGTCGCCATCACCGTCACACCACCCGCCAACGCCAGCGAGCACTCACCCGACCGCAACGCCCCCACCGCCAGATGCAACGCCACCAACGACGACGAACACGCCGTATCCACACTCACCGCAGGCCCCTCAAGACCCAACGTGTACGCCACCCGACCGGTCGTCAGGGAACCGGTGCTCTTGCTGCCGACGTAGTCGTGGTACTGGACCCCGGCGTACACACCGGTCGCCGTGGCGCGCAGGGAGTGCGGGTCGATGCCCGCGCGTTCGATCGCCTCCCAGGAGGTCTCCAGGAGGAGGCGCTGCTGCGGGTCGACGGTCGCGGCCTCGCGCGGGGAGACACCGAAGAAGCCGGGGTCGAACTGCCCCGCGTCGTAGAGGAATCCGCCCTCGCGGACGTAGCTGGTGCCGGGGCGTTCGCCGTCCGCGTCGTACAGTCGCGCGATGTCCCAGCCCCGGTCGGTGGGGAACGGACCGATCGCGTCGGTCTCCGACACGACCAGCTCCCACAACGCCTCGGGCGAGTCGACACCACCCGGATAACGGCACGCCATACCGACGATCACCACCGGATCGTCCCCACCCGCACCCACGACGACCCGGCGGCCCGCGGCAGCGTCGTCGGACGAGCCGGACACCGAGCGGGGGTCCTCGGACCGGGCCGCGTGCCCGGTGCCCGCGAGGCCGGGGTGGGCGGCGGCCAGTTCCGCGAGGACGCGGTCCGCCACGGCGGATGCCGTGGGGTGGTCGAAGACGAGGGTCGCCGAGAGGCGCAGGCCGGTGGCAGCGCTCAGGCCGTTGCGCAGCTCGACGGCGGTGAGCGAGTCGAAGCCCAGTTCGTGGAAGCCCCGGTGCGGCTCGACGTCGGCTCCGGAAGCGTGGCCGAGGGCCAGGGCGACGTGGCCGCGCACCAGGTCCCGTACGGCTTCGTGGCGTGCCGCCTCGTCGGGCAGGGCCGCGAGCCGGGCGACGAGGGCGGCCGTGACGTCGACGGGCGACGCGCCCGGCACCGTACCCCTGCGTACGCCCGCCGCCAGGTCGCGGAAGGCGGTGGGGACGCCGTCGGGGTCGCGGCACAGGGCCGCCCTGTCGAGCTTCACCGCGAGGACGGACGCCGGGCCCTGGGGACGGCCCAGGGCGGCGTCGAGGAGGTCGAGGGCCTCGGAGGCCGGCAGCGGGGCGATGCCGCTGCGCGCCATGCGGGAGAGGTCGGCGGCGGTGAGCGCGGCCGTCATGCCGCCGTCGGGCGCCCAGGGGCCCCACGCGAGGGAGAGCGCGGGCAGCCCCTCGGCGCGGCGCCGCTCGGCGAGGGCGTCCAGGAAGGCGTTCGCCGCGGCGTAGTTGCCCTGGCCGGGTGCGCCGAGCTGGCCGGAGACCGACGAGAAGAGGACGAAGGCGCCGAGGTCCGCGTCGCGGGTGAGGCGGTGCAGGTGGAGTGCCCCGGCGACCTTCGGGCCGAGCACGGCGTCGAGGCGGTCGGCGGTCAGCTCGGAGACGATGCCGTCGTCGAGCACGCCGGCCGCGTGCACGACACCGGTCAGGGGGCGGTCGGCCGGGACGGCCCCCAGCACGTCTGCCAGCGCCGCCCCGTCCGCGACGTCGCAGTCGGCGACGGTGACGTGCGCGCCGAGCGCGGTCAGCTCGGCGGTCAGCTCGGCGAGGGCCGGTGACGTGGTGCCGGTGCGGCTGACCAGGAGGAGCCGGCGCACCGCGTGCCGGGTGACGAGGTGGCGGGCGACGACCACGCCCAGGGCGCCGGACGCGCCGGTGACGAGGACGGTGCCGGCCGGGTCGAAGGGGGCACGGGCCCGCAGCGCCGCGCCGGTGGCGCCGGCGGTGTCGGGAGCGCCGGTGGTGTCGGCAGCGCCGGTGGTGTCGGCGGTGTCGAGGGCCGTGACGCGCGCGGCGAGCAGGGCTCCGTTCCGTACGGCGACGACGGGCTCGCCCGAGGCCAGTGCGGCGGACAGCACGTCGGGACCGGGGGCGCCCTCGTCGCCGCCTTCGCCTTCGTTTGCGCCTTCGCCTTCGCCTTCCAGGTCCAACAGGAGGAAACGGCCCGGGTGTTCGGCCTGCGCCGAGCGGACCAGTCCCCACACGGCCGCCGCGGCGGCGTCGGGCCGAACGGGTTCCGTTCCCGTTCCGGTCGTGACGGCGCCCCGCGTGACGATCACCAGAGGCCGGTGCTCGTGCTCCGGGTCCGCGAGCCGGTCCCGGAGCACGTCGAGGGTGCGCAGAAGCAGGGCCCGTACGGCACCGATGCCGGGCTCGTCGCGCACGCCGCCCTCGGCCGCCTCGGCGGTCCCGAGGACGAGGACGTCGTGGGGCGGCGGTACGACGGCGGAGTCGGCGGAGAGAGGGATGCCCAGGGGCGTCCAGCCGAGCCGGTGGAGCGGGTTGCGCGCCGGCACCTCGTCGAACCGCTGCTCCGCCAACGGGCGGAACACCACGGAGTCGACGGTCCCCACGTCCCGGCCGGCGAGGTCGGTGAGGCGCGCGGCGAAACCGTCGTCCCCCGTCGCCGTGAACCGGATGCGCAGGGCGCTCGCGCCGGGCGTACGCAGGGAGACGCCGGACCAGGAGAACGGAAGCCGCGCGGCGGCGCCGTCCGCGTCGGCCAGTCGCAGTGCCTGGGTGCCCGCGTCGAGGAGGGCGGGGTGCAGCGAGAACCGCCCGGCGTCCCCCTCCGCGCCGGGCACGGGCCCGACCTGTGCGCAGAGGTCGTCGCCGTCGCGCCACACGGCCTCCAGGCCCTGGAAGGCGGGACCGTAGTCGAGCCCGGAGGCCGAGAGGCTCTCGGACAGGCCGTCCAGGGGCATCAGTCGCGTGTCGTCGGTACGGACGGCCGGCGGGACGACTCGCCCCGCGGTGCCGTCCGGGGTCAGCACTCCGTCGGCGTTCCGGACCCAGTCCTCCTGGTCCCCGTCCGCGCGGCTGTGGATGCCGACGGCCCTGGCGCCGGTCGCGTCCGGCGGTCCGACGACGACCTGGACGCGGGCGGCGCCGGTGTCGGGCAGCACCAGGGGCCGGGTCAGGGTCAGCTCGGCGACGCGGGGGCAGCCCGCTTCGGCGCCCGCCCGGAGGGCCAGTTCGAGAAGCGCGGTGCCGGGCAGCACGGGCCGCCCCTTGACCCGGTGGTCCGCGAGCCACGGCTGGCCGTCGGTGGAGAGGCGCCCGGTCAGCACGACGGCCCCCGAGTCGGCGACGACGGTCAGGGCACCGAGCAGCGGGTGCCCCACCGGATCGATCCCCAGCGTCGACACGTCGCCCGCGCCACCCGGGCCACGCCGCGCGTCGAGCCAGTAGCGCTCCCTCTGGAAGGCGTACGTGGGAAGGGCGGCGGCTACGGCGGCGTGCCCGGCGAACACGCCGTCCCAGGCGAGTTCCGTCCCGGACGCGTGCAGCCTGGCCACGGCGGTGAGCAGTTCGCGCGGCTCGTCGCGGTCGCGGCGGAGGAGCGGTACGAAGGGGGCCTCGGGCGCGGTCGCGGTGAGCGTGGCGTCCGGGCCGACCTCGACGAAGTGCCGTACGGACGACTGCTCTCGGAGGGCGTCGAGGGCGGCCGCGAAGCGGACGGG
>NZ_JBHTST010000242.1:0-4702 GCF_042794995.1 Streptomyces sp. NPDC056503 | reverse complement strand
CATCATCAACAGCATCAGGGCAACCACCACCCACACCGGGCTGACAGTCCACGCGGAACTCGACCCGGGCACTTACGACACCGGCATCAAGGTCACCGACACAGACCTCAACGCCCTGCCCATACACCGCCACCGCTTCCACGGCGGCTGGAACTACACCCTCTCTCCACACCACGACGACACGGCCGGCGGGGCTGAGGGCCCCCAGCCGGCCGAAGGCCTGCCGCCTCAGTCCCGCGCCGGCGGTCTGCGCAGCCCGGAACTGACCGGCATGACCGAGCCGGCACTGGAGGAACTCGTCGAGCAGCTGTCCCAGAAACTCGATGAGCTACGTGAACACGGGCGGTCACAGCAGCGAGGAGGAGACCGCATCCGGGCTCGCGGAGCCGGAGCCAAGGACAAGCTGACCGCCGCTGACCGAGTCCTGGCCACCGTTCTCTACCTGCGCAGACTCGGCACCCGAGACCTGATCGCCCAGCTCTTCGGCGTCAACGGCAGCACCATCACCAGGGCCGTTCACCAAGTCCAGCCCCTCCTCGCCGACCACGGCTACACCGTCCGACCCTCGACAGCCAGGTTCCGCACCCCCGCCGACGTCACCGCGTTCCTCATCAACAACCGCAACCCCACAGAGATCAAGTCAGCATGTTGATTCCCTGCGAGCCCTTACAACGGAAAGCAGTCGTGAAGTCGCCGGACAAGAGGCCGTACCGGGCGTGTCGCGCTCCGGGGCGGCCGTTCAGCGTGCCTACTGGGAGAACCCGTAGGTTCGGACAGGGTCGAGATGCAGTTCGTAGGGCCCGAAGCAGTCTGCCGCTAGCGTCGCGACCGGGGCGCCGCAGGGACAGGCTCGGCCTGCTGGTAGCTGATCCTGACGTTGGGGGTCTGGTTTTGCCGGTGGCGCCAGAGGGGACCAGCCGTCGGCGAGGCGTCCGAGCGCGTCGTACTGGGTGTGGGTGATAAGCCCGTTGGGGCCGGCGACGGTGAGCGGCTGGGCTCGGCCGGTCCCTGGTGCGTCTGCCAGCACATTGTGGGAGCGCTTCCATTCTGGAAGCATCACCTGGATGACAACGACAGCCTTCATTCGCCGCTACCGCCCCTCGGACCGCGCCGAACTCGCGGACATCTGCGTCAGGACGGCCCACGAAGGCGGTGACTCCTCCGGTCTCTACCCCGATCCCGAGCTGATGCCCGTGATCTTCGCCTACCCCTACGTGGCGCTGGAACCGGACTTCGCCTTCGTACTGGACGACGGCACGGGGCAAGCCGTCGGCTACGTTCTCGGGGCGCCGGACACCGCGGACTTCGCTGCCCGGTTCCGTGAGGAATGGCTCCCCGAGGTGGCGGAACGCTTCCCGGCCCCTGTCGGGGCGCCGACGACGGCTGCCGAATCGATGGCGGTCCTGCTGCACACCCCGGAACGCATGGTCCTCAGCGAGCTGTCCGGATACCCCGCACACCTGCACATCGACCTGCTGCCGTCCTGGCAGGGCAAGGGGTACGGGCGCGCGCTCATCCACACCCTCCTGGCGGCGCTGCATGACCGCGGGGTGGCCACCGTGCACCTGTGCATGGTGCGGGCGAACACCCCGGCCCGGGCCTTCTACGACCGTCTGGGGTTCACTCAGCTCAACGTGCCGGACCCCGGGCCCGTTTGGTACCTGGGCCGTCCGACAATCCAGGTGCCGAACGGTTCCTGAAGGCTGACCACGGGTCGTCGAGGCGGCCGTCACCCGATCCCGCACTCTCGCAGACGCTCACGCCGCCTCCCGGACGGGCGGTGACGGTCGACCGGCCTCCTATCGGACCTCCAGGTGTGCGCACCGCGCACCCTGACCGCACAGAACGAGGCCCCGCTCGCACCCTCGGGGTCGACGGCCGGCCAGTCACCGGTGCAGACGACCCGCAGCGGGTCGTGCGTCGTCATGCGAGACGTGCCAGCTGGAGAGCAGCGAAGAGCGGCAGCGAAACATCGCAGCAGGCTTCGAGCACACGCTCGGCCCTCGGTGGCAACGCCTCGCGCAGCACCACGATGAGGGACGCTCCGCCGACTCCACAGGGATGCGGCACGTGACAGAGTCTCCCTTCACATGGTGTCGCGCGAGGGCGGGAGGCGCAGGCTCCCGGTGAAGACATGCGGTTTCCGGCGCGCCCGTCACGTGTGCGGTGACGGGCGCGTTTGCGGGGTCAGTTGACGGTGATCGTCCGCTGGGCTGTGAGGGTGCGGGCATTGCGGGCGGTGGCGAGGGTGTGGAGGCCTGGGGTGAGGGTCCAGGCGCCGGCGCTCCAGATGGTGAGGTCGTCGGCGGGAACGGTGAAGGTGACGCGCCGGCTGGCTCCGGGGGCGAGGGTGACCTTCCGGAAGGCCACAAGGCGGCGCGGTTCGGCGTTCGCCGCGGCCGGGAGGGTGGCGTAGACCTGAATGGTGTCGGTGCCCTGGCGGTTGCCGCTGTTGGTGACGGTGACGGAGAGGGTGGCGGTCTTGGCGGCGGCGTCGTACGCGGCTTCGAGGGAGCCGTGGGCGAAGGTGGTGTAGGACAGGCCGTGCCCGAAGGGGAACAGGGGCTGCTGTCCCTTGGCCTCGTAGTAGCGGTAGCCGATGGCGGTGCCCTCGTCGTAGGAGACGGTGGCGTTCTGGCCGGGGTAGGTCGCGGTGGTGGTGCCGGGACCCTGGCTGGTGCTGGCGGGGAAGGTGAGGGGGAGCCGGCCGGCGGGGTCGCTGTCGCCGAAGAGGACGGCGGCGAGCGCGGTGCCCATGCCGCGGCCGCCGTACCAGGTCTGCAGGACGGCTTCGACGTCGTCGAGCCAGGGCATCGCGACCGGGCCGTCGGTGTTCAGGACGACGATGGTGCGCGTGTTGGCGGCGGCGACGGCGGTGATGAGCTGGTTCTGGTCCGCGGGGAGGCCGAGCTGCTCGTGGTCCATCGCCTCGCCCGCCATGCGGTTGACGAAGACGACGGCGGCGTCGGCGGTGCGGGCGGCCTGGACAGCGGCCGGGATGAGGGATACGGGCTGCCAGCCGAGGGTGAGTCCGCAGGTGCTCTGGCCCATGGGGTCCGGGTCGGCGATGGCGTTGTCGTAGGTGAGTTCGACCGTGACGGGCTGGCCGGCGGTGAGCTCGGTGGTGCCCTGGAGGGGGTAGTCGTAGGTGCCGAGGAAGAAGCGGCGGGTCCCTCGGGAGCCGGAGATGACGGTGACGCCGTTGATCTTGAGGGTGGTGGTTCCGGCGGGCAGGAGGGAGAAGCGGTGGAGTCCCGTGTGGGTCGGGGTCAGGGTGCCCGACCAGGTCGCGGACCAGACCTTGGAGAGGTTTTCGACCGGCGCGCTGGTGAAGTCGATGACGCTGTCGGTGCGGGTGGCGACCGGGGTTCCGGTGGGCTGGGGGGAAGCGTAGTACCGGGCGGTGAGGCCGGCGGTTCCGCCGCTGGTGCGCAGGACGGTGGAGGGGACGGTGGTCAGGGGAATGTCGCCGGTGGTGCCCTGGGAGTGGGTGACGGTGAGGGTGCTGCCGGCTCGGGTCTTGATGGCCTGGAGGGGGGTGGTCCAGGTGCCGGGGTCGACATAGGTGGACCCGGCGACGCCCGTGAGGGCGTCGGAACCGGCGGGGCCGATGACGGCGAGGGTCTTGAGGGTGGCCGACAGGGGGAGGGCGGAGGAGCGGTTGGTGAGCAGGACGGTGGAGGCCAGGGCGGCTTCGTGGGCGAGGCTCTTGTGCTCGGGGGTGCTGACGTCCTGGGCCGGTGCGGGGACGGGGTTGTCGACGAGGCCGTTGGCGAACATCGTGATGAGGATGCGGCGGGCGGCGTCGTGGAGGCGGGTGGCCGGGATGGAGCCGTTGGTGAGTGCGCCAGGGGCCAGCTTGACTCCGCCGGGGCCGAGTCCGGCGAGGTCCATGCCCGCCTTGGCGGCGGCGACCTGGTCGGCACCGGCCCAGAAGTCGGGGACGGTGTACCCCTGGAGACCGAGGCGGTTCTTGACGTCGTCGAAGAGAGCGGGGCTCTCGGTGGCGAAGGTGCCGTTGATCTTCGGGTAGGCCATCATCACCGAGGTGGTGGGCGCGGCGGCGATCACGCGACGGAAGGGCGCCTGGTAGATCTCGTGCAGGGCGCGGTCGGATACCAGGGTGTCCGTGAAGAAGCGATTGGCCTCCTGGGTGTAGGCGGCGAAGTGCTTCACGGTGGCGATGACCTGGCGGCTCTGCATTCCGGTGGTGAGGGCCGCGCCGAGACGGCCGGCGAGCAGGGGGTCCTCTCCGAGGCTCTCGGCCTGGCGGCCGAAGTGCCAGGTGCGGGTGAGGTCGATCGTGGGGCCGAGGAGGTTGTTGTACCCCTTGGCGCGCCCTTCGGTGCCGATGGCGACGCCGATGCGGCGGGCCAGGTCCTCGTCGAAGGCCGCGGCCTGGGCGAGCGGCACGGGGAAGGCGGTGACGTTCTGTTCGCCTCGCAGGCCGGCGGAGGCGTCGACCATGGTGAGGGCGGGGATGCCGAGGTGGGTGAGGGCGCCGAAGTCGCAGCGGACGAGCGCCTCCTTCTCCGCGGGCGTCATGCGTGCGAGGACGGCGTCAACGCGGTCGAGGACGCGGGGATCGGTGGCGGCGATTGCCTGAATGAGCCTTTTCCAACCTCACGCTGACGCGTGGTGAAGGACGAGGACGGCCTGGACGATCGCTGTGATGTGGTTGGTGCTGCAGCGGAGCTTCCGT
>NZ_JBHTST010000241.1:0-4904 GCF_042794995.1 Streptomyces sp. NPDC056503 | reverse complement strand
GGACGGTTGTCCGTCGCACCACCGGAAGGGGTGAATGCACGTAACTTTCCCGGTCCGGTCGCGTTCCATCGGAGTACGCCACGGGACGGGAAAAGGGAATTCCGCGGGCGCGCGCGGGGAAAGCCGGAAAGGCGATACGCCGACGGCCGGCGACAGCCGCCGGCGAGTGCCGGGGACGGCGCGTGCGACCCGCGCCGGAAACGGCGACCGGCGGGATCAACTACCCGGATAAACCCAGGGGTTGGGCTTGCAGTGGATGTCGTCGATGTCCAGGGACTTCGTCTGCTGCTGCATCACCGGCGCCAGCGCGCCCGGCGTCCGGCACGACACGTGGTTGTGCCCGAGCCGGTGTCCGACCTCGTGGTTGATCAGCATCTGCCGGTACGCGTACATCGCCTTCGGGCCGAAGGTCTCCGAACCCTGCGCCCAGCGGAAGGCGTTGATCATCACGCGCTCGGTGGAGGCGGAGTCGCAGGAGACGTTGTCGACGGTGGTGTCGAGTCCCGACTTGGCACACCAGGTGCCGGTGGTGCCGGGGCTCGCGAGGGTGATGACGAAGTCGGGCTCCCCGCTGGAGATCCGCTCGAAGGCCATGGCGCCCTGACCGGCCCAGCTGCGCTTGTCGTTGAGGGTCTGCTGGACGGCCCGCGCGAAGAGCTTGCCGTCGAGGTCGAGCCCCTTCTCGACGTCCACCCGGTAGCGGTACTTGCGCCCCTGGCCGGGAGCCTTGTCGAGGCCGGCCACGACCTCGAACTCGCCGGAGCCGGAGAGCTTCGGGTCGATCGGGAACTGATGGGTCATCAACTGCTCGTACGTGGGCGCCGGGGCGCGCGTCGCGGGGGCCGGGGCGGACGGGGCGGCGCGCTCGTCGGAGCGGGAGGCCGAGTCCTCCGAGGCCCGCTCGGCGGGCTTCTGCGCGGCGCGGACGGTCGGGGCGTCGTCCTCGCGGTCGGCGACCTGGCCGGCGACGACGATCGCGAGGCAGGTGGTGACGGCGGCGGCGGCGATGCCGGTGAGCGCCCACCCCTTGCCGCCCTTGCCCGGCGCCTCGTCCCCGGCGGCGGTGTCGGCCGCGGGGGCGTCGGGCCCGGCCGGCGGGGCCGCGGCGGACCGGCGGGGGCCGGGGATCAGCGGCGCGGCGCCGGTGGCGGGCCCGTACCGCTCGGGCCCGGGCCGGCCGGTCTCCTCGTGCGCGGGGTGCCCGCCGCGGACCGGAATGCCATGGGCGGGCGTGTGCGGGGCGCCGTGCGCGGGCGCGTCGTACGCGCCCCCGCCGTACGCCGGGGTGCCGTGGGCGGGAGTGCCGTACACGGGCGCCCGGCGCCCCGGCGCGGGAGTGCCGTGGGCGGGAGTGCCGTACCCCGGGGTGCCGTGCGCCGGAGTGCCGTACGCGGGCGCGCCCTGAGCGGGAGCGCCGTACGACGGGGGCTCGTACGCCGGAGCGCCGTACGCCGGAGTCCCCTGCGCGGGCGTGCCGCGGCCGTGGAAGGCGCCGGGGCCGCGGGGGGTGCCCCGGGCCGGGCCGTGCTCCTCGGGACCGTCGCCGGTCCTGCGGCGCCGGCCCGTGCCCGTCCCGGTGCCGGAGTCCACGACGGGCGTGGGCCCGGTGTCCCCCACGGGCGTGCGCCCGGCGTCGCCCGCCGTGGGCGCGGGCCCCTTGCGACTATGTCGTCCCACCCCGGGTTCAGCTCCCGTCGTGCCGCGCGTCGTGGTCCGCGATCAGTTCCCGCGCGGCCGCGGCGACCGTCCCGGGGTACTCCATCATCGCCACGTGACCGGCGTCGGGCAGACTCAGCAGCCGCGAGCCCCGGAAGGACGCGGCGGCCCTGCGGGCCATCCGGTACGAGACGAGCCGGTCACGGCCGCCGTAGACCAGGAGGGTGGGCGCGAGGACCCGCTCCGCCTGCCGCCACAGGCCGTGCTGGCCGCCGAGCGTATAGGCGTCGACGATCCCGCGCGAGGACCTGGCCATGGCGTCCCAGAAATAGGGGAGTTCCAGCCGGCGCTCCATCTCCTCGACGGCGTGCCGGAGGCCCTCCTCGGTGACCTGGCCCGGGTCCCCGTAACAGAGCGAGAGGACGCCGCGGACGCGCTGCTCGGCGGTCCAGTCCCGGGAGAGGCGGGCGAAGAGCCCGGCGACCCCGGGCACGGCCAGCAGCACCGTCGGCCAGGCGGTGCGCTGGGCGCGCAGCTCGGGCAGGGCCGGAGAGACGAGGGTCAGGGTGCGGACCAGATCGGGCCGGACGGCGGCGACGCGGGTGGCGACGGCGCCGCCCATCGAGTTGCCGAAGAGGTGGACCGGGCCGCGGCCGGAGGCGTCGAGCAGCCGGATGACGGCCCGGGCGTGTCCGGTGACCGAGTAGTTGCCGTCGTCGGGCGGCGGGGAGTCGCCGAAGCCGGGCAGGTCGACGGCCTCGCCGTCGACGAGGTCGGCGAGGAGCGGCATCAGGGCGGACCAGTTCTGCGAGGAACCGCCGAGGCCGTGCACGTAGAGGGCGGGCGGCAGGCCGGTGCGGCCGCCGGGCCGGGAGCGCACGGTGAGGGTGAGTCCGGGGAGCGCGACGGAGCGGAGCTCCTCGCCTTCGGCGACCCGGACGGTGCGCGGAAGCGGCGACGCCGGAGCGGTGTCGGCGGTCCGGGTTTCCGGCAGCTCGGTCGAGGACATGGCCGCAATATTACGAGACGATCACGCGGGCCCGTGTGTGGGTGCGGTCACAGGACCGCGTGGCGCCGCCCCGGGGCGCGGTCCGGCCCCCGGCGGACGCGGCTCGGGTGCGGGCGGGCGCCGGTGCTCCTACGCTCGAAGGGAGGGTCATCCGCGTGGGCGGCCGCCCGCGCGCGGGGAGGATCGGGAAGGAACCTCATGTCTGTCGATCCGTCCGAGCCGGACACGTTCCCCGAGGAACGCGAGGAGAGGGAGACCGTGCTCGACGAGGAAGTCCCGGAGGCCGACGCGGCCGAGCAGCACGCGGAACTGCGTCCCAGGGAGGACGAACCGCTCAGCGACATCGACCACGACGCGGCGGACGAGGGCGACGCCTCGGAGCAGGCGCGTGTCGTCACCCTCGACGAAGACGACTACCGCTGATTTGTTCGGTTTAATCTTGAATAGCCTGTCGACCGCGGCGTCCGGTCCGTGAAATTCTGCGTCCGCACCGCGCACACCCGGGTTACCCAAAAGTACGATGGCCGCGCGGCGCGACAGCGCACATGGATCGAATTCTTGGGAGGCCGCGTGAGCGCCATCGAGCAGACAGAGGCAGCACGCCCTCGCGGTACGCGGCTGCCGCGCCGTGCCCGGCGGAACCAGCTGCTCGGCGCGGCCCAGGAGGTCTTCGTCGCCCAGGGCTACCACTCGGCGGCCATGGACGACATCGCCGAGCGGGCCGGAGTCAGCAAGCCGGTGCTCTACCAGCACTTCCCCGGGAAGCTGGAGCTCTACCTGGCCCTGCTCGACCAGCACTGCGAGTCCCTGCTCCACTCCGTCCGTACGGCCCTCGCCTCCACCTCGGACAACAAGCTCCGCGTGGCGGCCACCATGGACGCCTACTTCGCCTACGTCGAGGACGAGGGCGGCGCCTTCCGGCTCGTCTTCGAGTCCGACCTCACCAACGAGCCGGCCGTGCGCGAGCGGGTCGACCGGGTGAGCCTCCAGTGCGCCGAGGCGATCTCCGAGGTCATCGCCGAGGACACCGGCCTGTCCAAGGACGAGTCGATGCTGCTCGCGGTGGGCCTCGGCGGCGTCTCGCAGGTCGTCGCCCGCTACTGGCTCTCCAGCGAGTCCCCGATCCCGCGCGACACCGCGGTCTCGCTGCTCACCTCGCTCGCCTGGCGCGGCATCGCGGGCTTCCCGCTGCACGCGGTGGACGGCCAGCTGAGCGCCGAGGGCCACTGACCGTCCGTTTGTTCCCGGCGGCTGTTCGCTCCTGGCGTGCGGCGGCTGCGCCGTACGCGTCCCCTCACCGGGCTAATGTGTGCAGCGTACGGCGCGGGTTCATCGCGCATGGCTGACCGTTCGGAGGGACATAGCCGTGGAGGTCAAGATCGGCGTGCAGCACGCACCCCGGGAGATCGTTCTGGAGAGCGGGCAGTCCGCCGAGGACGTGGAGCGCGCCGTCGCCGACGCGCTGTCCGGCAAGGCACCGCTGCTCAGCCTTGAGGACGACAAGGGCCGTCGGGTCCTCGTCCCGTCGGACAAGATCGCGTACGTCGAGCTCGGCGAGAGCGCGGTGCGCCGGGTGGGCTTCGGCGCGCTCTGAGCCCCGGCTCTCACCGAGGAGGCCCGGAGGGACACCCGTCCCTCCGGGCCTCCTCGCGTACGCCTCCGGCCCCGCTCCCCGTACGCCGTCCACCTCTCCGGCCCCCTCGCGCACGCTCCCGGGGCCGCTTCCGGTACGACCGTCCGGGTGGCGCCGCGGCAGCGCGCCGGGGGCGTCCGCGGCCGGGCTCCGGCCGTGACGGCCGCGGGTACGGGGCGCCCCGCCAGGGCGTGGGGAGGATTGCGTTCCGGCGGCCCGGGGTAGAGGGGGCTTGACCACACCACCCGCCCCGCACCCCTCGCGAGGTGACCCACCGTGTTCCTGGAAGCCCTCGGCTCCACCCTGCTCGGACTCGCCCTGGCCTGGGCCGCCGCGCACCGTCTGCCCGACCGCCTCCCCGCCCGGAGAACCGTCCTCCTCACCGGTGCGCTCGGCGCCGTCTTCGGGGCGCTCGTCACCCACGGGGCGCTCGGCCCCGGTCACTTCCTCGCCACCCTCGTCGGGGCCGTCGCCGTGGCGGCCGTGCTGCTCTCGCTGCTGGTGCGCCCGGCCGCCCGCCGGCTGCGCCGATCATCCCCGGCGGCGTACTGACACCGCCGCACCGGACACGGAACGGCCGCGCGGCCCGGGACCGAAGTCCCGGGC
>NZ_JBHTST010000240.1:0-4981 GCF_042794995.1 Streptomyces sp. NPDC056503 | reverse complement strand
CCAAGCAGCAGAGTGCCGAGCAGCAGGTCTCAACGCATCAACAACTGTCCCTTTTCATCCGTACGCGGGTGGGGACGTTCACGTGTACGCCGACACCAGCTACGCGACATGCGGGAAACCGCCCGAGCGCGCCTGAAGGCGAATGGTTGGGAGCCCGACTCCAACGACGCCAGGCCCTGTTTTTCCTGCCCGTGCCCCGACTTGCAAAGCGACGCTCAGGGGAAGTGCAAACGAGGCGGCTGCGGTCACCCAATCAATGACCACAACCTACCCAGGTGAAATTTGAGGGTTGAGGACCATCGCAACGAAAAGAGGCGCTAAGAAATTTGGCGGTGCTGGGTACGCTGTCGTTCACGGCTGGGACCGTTGAGCGGCTGGCGCCGGGACGAGTTGTGCGAGCTGCTCCGGCGGGTGGTTTCGGGGGCGAACGCCCTCCGAGCAGTGCCGGTTGCCGAGTGAACCTCTTTCATCCTGTGCTGATGGGTGAAATGGGCTGGTCAGCGGGTGTGGTGACGAGGCAGGGCCCTCGTCGTTGGCGTGGTGATTCCACTCATCACACCGGCGACCGAAGGGGCCCTTTTGGTTCCGTATCCTGCCACGCTTGACGTCCTGCATGAGCTCGTCGAGCATGTTGCCTGGCTGCTGCACGAGCACGGCCTGGCCCGCAGCATCCGCTGGCGCAATCTCGGCTGCTTCAAACAGGCGTTGCTCACCCTCGTCCACCTGCGGAAGAACAAGAAGTTTTCGCAGCTTGGAGCGGGTTTCGGGATATCGCAGGCCACCGCCTGGCGGTACGTCGACGAGACGCTGGACATCCTGGCCGGCTGGGCACCCGGTCTCCATGAAGCGCTCACCGGCCTTGGTGAAGGCAGCCACGTCATCGTTGACGGCCCCTTGATCCCCATCGACCGGATCCGCTCCGACGAGCCGTACTACTCGATGAAGCACCGCAAGCACAGCCGTGAACGTGCAGGTCGTCGCCCGTCCCGAGGCGCACTACCAGCAGTTCAACCGCGACCACGCCAGACTCCGGGCACCTGGTGAACGCGCCTTCGCCCAGCTGAAGTCCTGGCGACTGCTCCGACGAGCCGGATGCTTCACCAGGCGCATCGGCACCATCGCCCAAGCCGTCCCCACACTGCTGACCTGCAACTATTCAGAATGAAAAAGGTTCAGTGTGCTCCATATGGGCGTCAGCCATTCGCTGAGACATACGGTTCTAGAGTTGTGCAGTTCTCGCGTTTCGAGAAAGATGGCTTCAGGACAAACCTGATTCGAGACGGGAGATGTCATGTCGGGCAGGGTTTACGAGATGGTGGAGCGTGCCACGAAAGACCCTCTGTACGCAGAGGAACTCAAGGCGAAAGCCTTGAGAGCGGCAAAGAGCGGGCCTGGGACGGACACGTGGAACGACCTGCTGCGTGAAATCGCCAGAACCCCTGAGGAATTGGAGGCCTTGCAGGCGAGCCCGGCGGCCGGCACACAAGGGACAGTCTGGACCACCACGACAATTACCACCACCACAACGAGCACATGCACCGTCTCAACCACAACCACAACGACCACGATTATGTGAAGGTTCAATGATGGCGCTTGACTCACCAGTCAATCCCGCCGCGATCGGTAATCGGCATGCGCAACTGGCGACGCCGATTGAACGACGCTGGGAGAGCTTGGCCAAATGCTTTTTGCCCTTGGCGCCTCAAGGTTCAGCCTGGCGCTATAGCCGAGCTCCCCAGTCAACAGACCCCGACCAAGGCTGGAAGCTTCACGTTACGGCGACCGTGAAGACGGCTTGCAGAATTCTCGAAGCTGTTGGCCCGGCGTTGACTGGCCTGGGAGTCCTGTTTAAGGCGCCAACGAATCTACTCGAGCTGAGAAAACTAAACTGCGGCCTCTTCTACGGGACGTCACAGATTGGCAAGTTCCTCACTGTTTACCCCGTGGATTCCAACCAGGCGCTAGAGCTAGCTTCGCTCCTCGACCAGCTCACACGGCGCATTCCAGGGCCGAAGGTTCCATTCGAGCGCCCATATAGGCGCGGAAGTCGCGTCTTCTATCGATATGGGTCATTCGATAGTCTGGAAACAACGGTTGACTCGGTGAGAGTCCCTGCGCTTAGGGCGCCAAACGGAGAACTTGTCCCCGATATTCGCGACGATCCAGACTTCGAGCCGCCTTGGGCTTCAAATCCATTTCCACCCACTAAAAATCGGGGTTCCAAAAAGAGCGCCTTCCGAACTCGGTATCTAGTCTACGAAGCTGTCACTCAGCGTGGCAAAGGGGGGGTTTACAGGGCTCTCTGTATGGACGCGGCACCCATGATGCGATGCGTAATCAAGGAGGGAAGAAGGAATGGCGAGACGGACTGGGATGGAACGGACGGCAGGAGAAGGGTCCTAGCCGAGTCTGAGATCTTGGGAGAGCTGGCGAAGGGTGGCGTGTCCGCGCCGGAAGTTTTCGATATCTTCACAGAGGGTGGAAATCTATATCTTGCACTTGAGGACGTTGGGAGAATGGACCTAGAACACCTGATTCGTGAATCGCCGGCCACGGTGGAGGAATCACTTCTCTATGCGGCAAAGGTGGCTGGGCTTGTCAGCGGAATCCACGAATGTGGATTGGCTTGGCGGGATTGTAAGCCTCGCAACGTGGTGGTGGGCGAATCCATGCAATTCTATGCTATTGATTTCGAGGGCGCCTGTCGTATTGACGCAAAAGATGCCCTACCGTGGGGAAGCGAAACATACCTAGCTCCTGAGTGGTCGGACCCTGCTGCAAACCTTGAGAAAGTCGATCTGTTTGCCCTTGGAGTCACTTGCTATCAGATTCTTGCCGGGGGTCGAACTCTCGGTATGACCCTTGAAGAGATCAAACGAGTGCCACTTGGGCGACGGCGGCGCCACATTCCACCTGACGCCCGGCGGTTGGTCGCGTCCCTACTTGACCACGACCCCAAACATAGGCCGTCAGCCTTCGACGCAGCTGCACTCCTCGATCAGCTGGCTACGGCGTGACGTTCACTCCAACGGAAACATTCCTCCATGGCACACACTGAGCCTCTTTCATCCTGTGCTGGAGGGTGAAATGGGCTGGTCAGCGGGGGTGGTGACGAGGCAGGGCCCCTGGTCGTTGGCGTGGTGATTCCACTCATCACACCGGCGACCGAAGGGGCCCTGTTGGTTCCGTATCCTGCCATGCTCGACGTCCCTCATGAGCTCGTCGAGCATGTCGCTTGGCTGCTGCACGAGCATCGTCGAACCCGCAACACCCGCTGGCGCAAGCTCGGCTGCTTCGACCAGGCGCTTCTCACGTTGGTGCACCTGCGGAAGAACGAGACGTTCTCGCAGCTCGGAGCGGGTTTCGGTATATCCCAGGCCACCGCCTGGCGCTACGTCGACGAGACCTTGGACGTCCTGGCCGGCTGGGCACCCGGCCTCCACGAAGCCCTCACCGGCCTTGGCGAGGGGGAGCATGTCATCGTTGACGGCACCCTGATCCCCATCGACCGGATCCGCGCGGACGAGCCGTACTACTCGATGAAACACCGTCGGCACGGGATGAACGTGCAGGTCATCGCCCGTCCCGACGGCACACCACTGTGGTTCTCCCGCGCGACACCCGGCCGCACCCACGACCTGACCGCGGCCCGCGCTCACGGCATCGTCCAGGCATGCCTCACCAGGCAGATCCTCGTCCTCGCCGACCGCGCCTACCAGGGCGCCGGCGCCACCTTCCGCACCCCCTACTACCACCACCGCGAACAGCCCGAGCACTACCAGCAGTTCAACCGCGACCACGCCCGGCTCAGAGCCCCCGGCGAACGTGCCTTCGCACAGCTGAAGTCCTGGCGCATCCTCCGCCGCGCCCGATGCTCTACCCGACGCATCGGCACCATCGTCCAGGCCGTCCACACGTTGCTGACCTGCAGCTATTCAGGATGAAAGAGGCTCACTGAGCCTCTTTCACCCTTTCTGGCGGGTGAAAGAGGCTGGTCAACAGAGGGGTGGTGAAGAGGCCGGGCCCCTCGCCGTTGGCGTGACAATGGAGTCATCACACAAACGGCGAGAGGCCCGGTCTCTTCACTACACACCCGACCGGCTCCTTTCATTCAGAATGAAAGGAGCCGGTCTTGCCGTGGGCTAACTCACGACTTCAAAGAATACCTTCTTTGCCGTGACCTTGCCCGATAGCGTTGCGGCTTCGAATTCAAAGACGCAGTCTCCCAGACTGTCGAATGCATAGAAGAGTTCTCGGTTCTCTGGAAAATCGAGATCGACCAGACGGATTGCCAATTCTCGAACTTCTGCGAAGCGAATCCGAAAGTGAGTCCCCTTCTCGACCAGCCGGAAATCGAGCGAGATTTCTCCCGGCTTTTCATCGACTCCGAGAAAATCGGCGAAGTTGTGGACGTCTACGTACCCGAGAGGCGTGTCCTCGCAGTCAATGATCTCACTTCCGATTCGCCACGGGCGCATTCCGTAGAATTCGGTAGATTCGTTCATCATCGTCGCAGGTGCCGCCAGACTCTGTAGAGATCGCCCCAGCCCATCGACTTGACGTTGTTCCGTTCAGGCTTGCCCCATCCGGTACGCGACCTGTCGTTCCTGGACTGGTACATCTTGTGGGGTGTAGCAACATAGCCTCTCCCCTTGACGTAGTGCGCCTTCCCCACGAGGTCGTAATGCCACTGCCCTCGACTGTTCGGGATCGTCACACGGGAGCGCCCTCCATTGTATCGCCTGGAAAGCCATCCACCGAACGCCGCCTTAGCGCGGTAGTTCCAGGCTCCCGCCTTCTTGCGAAGCCAGCGATAGCCGCTCTTTACCTTACCCCAGCCCTTTCGGACCATGTTCCAGCCCCACCTGAGCTTTTTCCAAAACTGACCGGTGAGGTCGTATTGGTTGATGGGGTCGCCGGGGTAGCCGTAGGCGTTGGCGCCGCCGCCGTAGATGGGGTCTGCGGTGAGGAAGCGGCCGGT
>NZ_JBHTST010000239.1:0-5323 GCF_042794995.1 Streptomyces sp. NPDC056503 | reverse complement strand
GGGGGGGGGGCCCCCCCCCCCCCCCCACCCCTCCCTCCGGGGGTGTCGTCGGTCGGGTCAGGCGGCCGGCGAGGGCTCCTGCTCCCGCTCCACCTGCTCGTTCCACTCGCGCTTGATCGCGCGCCAGTCCTCGTCCGTCTTGCCCAGGCGCCAGTAGCCCGAGATGGAGAGGCGCTCGCGCTCCACCAGACGCTCCATGCGCAGGTGGCGGCGGAGCTCCTTCACGAAGCCCGCCTCGCCGTGGACGAAGGCGTGCACGTCGCCCTCGGGGAAGTCCAGCTCCCGCACGGCCTGGACCAGCGCCGCGCCGGCCGGGCGGCCGGCGCGGTGCAGCCAGGTCACCTCGACGCCCGCCTCGGTCGCGAACTTCTGCTCGTCGGCCGCGTCCTCGATCTCGACGAAGGCGTGCACCCGGGCGCCCGCGGGCAGCCGCTCCAGGGCCACGGCGATCGCCGGCAGCGCGCTCTCGTCGCCGACGAGGAGGTGCCAGTCCGCCGCCGGGTCCGGGGTGTAGCCGCCGCCGGGGCCGAGGAACCGCACCGTGTCGCCGACCTGGGCGCGGGCCGCCCAGGGCCCCGCCAGGCCCTCGTCGCCGTGGACCACGAAGTCCAGCGTCAGCTCGCGGTGCACCGCGTCCCAGGCCCGCACCGTGTACGTGCGGGTGGTCGGCCACTGCTCGCGCGGGTACTCGGCCCGGATCCGCTCCATGTCGAAGGGCTCCGGGTAGGTCACGTCCTGGGGAGCGAAGAGCAGTTTCACGTAGTGGTCGGTGAAGGCCCCCACGTCGAAACCGTCCAGGCCCGGTCCGCCGAGCACCACCCGCACCATGTGCGGGGTGATCCGCTCGGTGCGCACCACGAGGGCTTCGGTGGCCCTGGGGGCCTTGCGGGCCGGCTGCTCTGCCACGGCGGACTCTCCTGACTGCCTGGGGGCGCGCCGTGAGGCACACCTGAGACTTAGGTATGCCTAAGTTAGCATCCCCCGGCCGGTCGCGTCAGTCGGCGGTCTCCGGCCGGTCACCTCCCGGCGTGCCGGCCCGCGAGGACCGGCAGGAGCCGGCTCACGGCCCCGCCGAGGTTCCAGCGGGCCGTCAGCGCGTCCAGGGCGGCCGGGTCGTGCGGGGTCGCGGGCAGCGTCGGGTCGAACTCGGGCAGCGGTACGTCCCGGGCGACCCGGACCACCGTCGGCGCCACGTCCAGATAGGCCGCCGCCTCCACGATCCCGCGCCGCTTGGCCGGGGTGAGCTTCGAGGTGGGGTCCTCGGCGGCCGCCCGCACGCCGGCCAGGTCGCCGTACTCGGTGATCAGCTGCGCGGCCGTCTTCTCGCCGATGCCCTTCACGCCGGGCAGGCCGTCGCTGGCGTCGCCGCGGAGGGCGGCGAAGTCCGCGTACCGGTCGGGGCGCACCCCGTACTTCGTCCGGATCAGCTCGTCGTCCACCAGGTCGCAGTCGCCGACGCCCTTGCGCGGGTACAGCACCCGGACCGCCCGCTCGTCGTCGACGAGCTGGAAGAGGTCGCGGTCGCCGGTGACGATGTCCACCGGGCCCTTCGCCCGCTCCGTCAGCGTGCCGATCACGTCGTCCGCCTCGTACCCCGCGGCCCCGATCCGGGCGATGCCGAGCGCGGCGAGCACCTCCTCGATCACCGGCACCTGCGGGGAGAGGGTGTCGGGGACCTCCTCCTCGTCCGGCCCGGTCTCCGTCTCCACGGCCACCCGGTGCGCCTTGTAGGAGGGGATCAGGTCCACCCGCCACTGGGGGCGCCAGTCGTCGTCCCAGCAGGCCACGAGGGCGTCCGGCCGGTGGTCGTGCACCAGCCGGCCGATGAAGTCGAGCAGCCCCCGCACGGCGTTCACCGGCGTCCCGTCCGGGGCCCGGACGGAGTCCGGCACGCCGAAGTACGCGCGGAAGTAGAGGCTGGCGGTGTCCAGGAGCATCAGGCGTCGCGTCACACCCCGATCATGCCGCACCCCACCGACACCGACCCGGACCGACGGCGGTCGCACCCCACCGGCACCGGCACCCCACCGGCACGGCATCCCAACGCCACTGGCCCGGACCCTCGGTGGCGGTAGCCGTCGGCGGGCGCGCGGAGTATCGCCTTCCGGCGTCTCCGTGACCCCCGTCACCTTTGCGTTTGGCCTCGGGGGGCCCGGGCAGGCGCGTGCCCGGAGCGGACCCGGTAAGGGGCCCCAGGCAATGGGCCCCGTACGCGACGGGTGTCGCGGGCAGATCCCGCCCCGTTCCAACGGCCCGGTCGCGGGGGTGGCGGGCCGTTCTCCCTGCTACCCGTGAGGTGAATGTGTCCAGGCTCCAGGCCGACCACCTGTTCAAGGTGTTCGGCAGACGCCCCGCCGACGAGACCGCGGCCGTCCGTGCCCTCGTGAACGGCGCCGACCGCGACGAGCTCCGCGAGGACGGCCTCACCGCCGCCGTCGTCGACGCGTCGTTCGTGGTCGAACCGGGCCAGATCTTCGTGGTCATGGGCCTCTCGGGTTCCGGAAAGTCCACCCTGCTGCGCATGCTCAACGGCTTGCTCGAACCGACCGCGGGCCGCGTCCTCTACGACGGCGACGACCTCACCGCGCTCTCCCCCCGCGCGCTGCGCGAGGTCCGCTCCCGCCGCGTCAGCATGGTCTTCCAGCACTTCGCGCTCTTCCCCCACCGCACCGTGCTGGAGAACGCCGGCTACGGCCTGGAGGTCCAGGGCGTCCCGCGCGCCGAGCGCGAGAAGCGCGCCGCCGAGGCGCTGGAACTGTGCGGCCTGGCCGGCTGGGAGAAGTCCTGGCCCGACGAGCTCTCCGGCGGCATGCAGCAGCGCGTGGGCCTGGCCCGGGCGCTCGCCACCGACGCCGACCTGCTGCTCATGGACGAGTCCTTCAGCGCCCTCGACCCGCTGATCCGCCGCGACATGCAGGACCAGCTCCTGGTGCTCCAGAAGCAGTTGAAGAAGACCATCGTCTTCATCACCCACGACCTCAACGAGGCCATGCGCCTCGGTGACCGCATCGCCGTCATGCGCGGCGGCCGGATCGTGCAGCTCGGCTCGGCCGAGGACATCCTCGTCCGGCCCGCCGACGACTACGTGGCCTCCTTCATCCAGGACGTCGACCGCTCCCGGGTGCTCACCGCCTCCGCCGTGATGACCGCCGCCGAGGACCCCGTCTCCCCGGACGCCCCGGTCGTGGGCCCCGACACGCTCCTCGCCGACCTGTGCGCCCTCGCCGCGGCGGGCCCGCACCCGGTGACCGTCCGGGACCCCGGCGGCTCCACCCTCGGAGTCGTACAGAAGGAGAAGCTGCTCGCCGTGATGGGCGGGCTCTCGGCCGAGGAGGTGACCGTCCATGCCTGAGCTTCCCCTCGGCTCCTGGGTCGACGGCTCCGTCGACTGGCTCCAGGCGCGGTTCTCCTGGCTCTTCGACGCCGTCAGCTCCGGCATCACCGGCCTGTACGACGGCATCGACGCCGTCCTGTCGGCGCCGCAGCCGCTGCTCTTCGCCGGCATCCTCGCCGTCGTCGCCTGGTGGCTGCGCGGTCTCGCCGCCGGTCTGCTCTCCTTCGCGGGGCTCGCCCTCGTCGACTCCGTCCAGCTGTGGGACGAGGCGATGGCGACGCTCTCGCTGGTCCTCGTCGCCACCCTCGTCACCCTGGTGATCGCCGTCCCGCTCGGCGTCTGGGCGGCCCGGTCGAAGACGGTCAGCGCCGTGCTGCGCCCCGTCCTCGACTTCATGCAGACCATGCCGGCGATGGTCTACCTCATCCCCGGCATCATCTTCTTCGGCGTCGGCGTCGTCCCCGGCATCATCGCCACCATCGTCTTCGCGCTGCCGCCCGGCGTCCGGATGACCGAGCTCGGCATCCGTCAGGTCGACGCCGAACTCGTCGAGGCCGCCGAGGCGTTCGGCACCACCCCGCGCGACACCCTCTTCCGTGTCCAGCTGCCGCTCGCCGTGCCGACGATCATGGCCGGCGTCAACCAGGTGATCATGCTCGGCCTCTCCATGGTCGTCATCGCCGGCATGGTCGGCGGCGGCGGACTCGGCGGCGCCGTGTACAAGGCCATCGGCAACGTCGACATCGGCCTCGGCTTCGAGGCCGGCGTCTCCATCGTCGTCCTCGCCATGTACCTCGACCGGATGACCGGCGCGCTCGGCCGCCAGGTCTCCCCGCTCGGCCGCCGCGCCCTCGCCAAGGCGCGCGCCGTCACGGCCCGCCACCGCACCGCGCGGCTGTGGGCGCACCGCCCGCAGCCCGTCACCGCGCTCGTCGGCATCGTCGTCCTCGCGCTCGTCGCGGGCGGCTCCGGCTTCCTCGGCGGCTCCGGCGCCACCTCGACCGCCGCCTCCGGCACGGGCGCCGGCCACGGCAAGAAGATCAGCATCGGCTACATCCCCTGGGACGAGGGCATCGCCTCGACCTACCTGTGGAAGGAGCTCCTGGAGCGCCGCGGCTACGAGGTCGAGACCAAGCAGCTGGAGGCCGGCGCGCTGTACACCGGCCTCGCCGGCGGGCAGCTCGACTTCCAGACCGACGCCTGGCTGCCCGTCACCCACGCCCAGTACCTGGAGAAGTACGGGAACAAGCTGGAGGACCTCGGTTCCTGGTACGGCCCGACCTCGCTGGAGCTGTCCGTCCCCTCCTACGTGAAGGACGTGAAGTCCCTCGCCGACCTCAAGGGCAAGGGCGACCGCTTCAAGGGCCGCATCGTCGGCATCGAGCCCAGCGCCGGAATGATGGGCATCCTCAAGGAGAAGGTGCTCAAGGAGTACGGCCTGGAGGGCGAGTACGAGGTCGTCGACGGCTCCACGCCCGGCATGCTCGCCGAGCTGAAGCGCGCGTACGAGCGCGAGGAACCGGTCGTCGTCACCCTCTGGTCCCCGCACTGGGCCTACTCCGCCCACGACCTGACGAAGCTCGCCGACCCCAAGGGCGTGTGGGGCGAGGGCGACGGCGTCCACACCCTGGCCCGCAAGGGCTTCAGCGAGGAGAACCCCGAGGTCGGCGCCTGGCTGAAGGGCTTCAAGCTCACCGAGAAGCAGCTCACCGGCCTTGAGGCGGAGATCCAGGAGACCAGCAAGGGCAAGGAGCAGCAGGCCGTCCGCACCTGGCTGGACGCCCAGCCCGGCCTGGCGGAGCGGCTCGCGCCGCAGTGACGGAGGGCTGCGGGGAGCGGCTCGCGCCGCCGTGACGGAGGGCCGCGGGGAGCGGCTCGCGCCGCCGTGACGGAGGGCCGCGGGGAGCGGCTCGCGCCGCCGTGACAGGGGACCGCGGGGAGCGGCTCGTGCCGCCGCGGTGACGGGGACCCTCACCCGCGGGAAAGGGG
>NZ_JBHTST010000238.1:0-5374 GCF_042794995.1 Streptomyces sp. NPDC056503 | reverse complement strand
GCCCCGCGACCCGGGCGGGTCGCGGGGCGGTGCGGTCGGACCGGGTCAGGCGGGCGCGGGGGAGCCGAGCAGCGGCGGCGGCGCGAGGCGGGTGCTGAGCACGGGCAGCAGGTCGGCCACCCGGTAGGGGCGGTTGGCGGCGATGCCCGGGGGCGCGGGGGCGAGCGGGACCAGCACGTCGGCGGAGTCCGCGCCCGGCTCGGCGCCGTCCGGATCCGGCTCGGCGTGCAGCCACAGCGTCAGCATGTACAGCTCCGGCACCGAGAGCAGCCGTGGCTGGTACGTGCCCGGCAGCGCCTCGGCCTGGACCAGCGCCCGCTCCGTGGCGGCGACGTACGGTCCCTCGAAGAAGTGCGAGAAGGACCAGCCGTCCGGGGTGAGCATGGTGTCCGCGGCGGCGACCGCCCGGTCGCCGCTGCGGATCAGGAACCGCCAGCCGACGAGCCGGGTGCCGGGCTCGTGCCCCGGTGCCCCGGAGATCCTCAGCACGTGGACGGGCAGCGGGAGTTCGGGGCTCAGCGGTCCCGGAGCGGCCCGCAGGGCCGGGGTGCGGGCCTCGCGGACGGCCGTGGGCGAGCCGAGTGCCGCGAGGACACTGCGCAGGGCGGGCGCGGGGGCCGGGGAGGGTCGGAGCATCGTGTGGGTCGCCTCTCGCTCAGGAGACACGGGGATACGGGTACGGGTGCGGGTCCTGGTTAAGGGCCTTGGTACGGGTCCTGGTACGGGCTGCGCGGCTGCGGGGCCGGGTACGACGGCGCTGTCGGCGGCGGGGGCGGAGCGGGGGGCCACGGGTCGTGGCCGTACGCCGGCGCTCTGCCTCGTCCGCGGAGTTTATACGACACGTGTTCAGAGATTGTTTCCGCTAGACGTCGCCGATATTCCTGGCAAGGCGTCATCCGGCCGCGTTCGGCGACCCGTGCAGCGGAATCGGGGCGAGGACAGGATCTCCGTCCCCGCATTCTCCGGCAAGCCGGACGCGGGAATTCCGAAAGTCGTCGCCGTCCGCGCCGGGGAGGCAATATGACATTGGTATATGTCCACGGCCGGTCCGAGGGGTGAAGGGCCGCGCGGGTGCCGGCAGGTTCGTACCAGACTATCCGCGGAGCGGCCGGAAACGCAGGCGTTGTCGATCAGTGGCGTGGGCATCATCGTCCGTACGCGCGGCCCCGCCCGGTGGCCGCCCACGCGGGAGGGACGCCTCGATGGGGGAGAAGGTCGTGACGGACGGGTTCGGCCCGGCCGACCGGCAGCGCTACCGGCGCAAGCTCCAGCAGTGTCTGGCGGGGCTCGCCCGGCTCCTCGCCGAGCAGCGGTTCGACCGCCCGCGCAACCTCATGGGCGTCGAGATCGAACTCAATCTGGCGGGCTCCGACGGACTCCCGAGGATGTTGAACGAGGCCGTCCTGGAAAAGATCTCCAGCACCGATTTCCAGACCGAACTCGGAATGTTCAACCTGGAAGTGAACATCGCTCCGCGCAGGCTCGGCGGTCATGTTTTCGACCGGCTCGCCGAAGAGCTGAGAACCGGACTGGGATATGCCGACCGGCAGGCCGCCGAACTCGACGCCGGCGTCCTCATGATCGGGATACTGCCGACCCTCTCCCGGCGCGATCTGGTCTTCGAGAACCTTTCCTCCGCCGACCGCTACGCCCTGCTCAACGACCAGATCCTGATCGCCCGCGGAGAACAGATCACGCTCGACATCCAGGGTGTCGAAAGGCTCCGGCACACCGCGGAGTCGATCATCGCGGAGGCCGCCTGCACCTCCGTACAGCTCCACCTCCAGGTCACGCCGGCCCGCTTCTCCTCCGTCTGGAACGCGGCCCAGGCGGTAGCCGGCGTGCAGATAGCCCTCGGCGCCAACTCGCCCTTCGTCTTCGGCCAGGAGGTGTGGCGCGAGTCCCGCCCGCCGCTCTTCACCCAGGCGACCGACACCCGTCCGCCCGAACTCCAGTCCCAGGGCGTCCGGCCGCGCACCTGGTTCGGGGAGCGGTGGGTGGACTCGGCGTACGACCTCTTCGAGGAGAACGTGCGCTACTTCCCCTCGCTGCTGCCGCTGTGCGACGAGGAGGACCCGCTGCGCGTCCTCGACGAGGGCGGGGTGCCGCAGCTCAAGGAACTCGTCCTGCACAACGGCACGGTCTACCGGTGGAACCGGCCGGTCTACGGCTGGGTCGACGGCGTGCCGCACCTGCGGGTGGAGAACCGGGTCCTGCCCGCCGGTCCCACCGTCACCGACGTCATCGCCAACGCCGCCTTCTACTACGGGCTCGTCCGCTCGCTCGCCGACGATCCGCGCCCGCTGTGGAAGCGGATGGCCTTCGAGGACGCGGAGGCCAACTTCGACGCCGCCTGCCGCCACGGCATCGAGGCGGAGCTGCGCTGGCCCCGGGCGGGGCGCGCGGGCGGGATCGCGAGCAGGCCGGCCGTGCGCCTGGTCCTCGAGGAGCTGCTGCCGCTGGCCGCGGCGGGGCTGGACGCCTGGCACGTCGACCCCGCGGACCGCGACTTCTACCTGGGCGTCATCGAGCAGCGGTGCCGCCGCCGGGTCAACGGCGCGTCCTGGCAGGCCGACACCTTCCACCAGGCCCTGGACTCCGGCCTCGACCGGGACGCGGCCCTCGCCGCGACCACCCGGCGCTACCGCGCGCTGATGCGGGAGGGGGAGCCGGTGCACACGTGGCCGGTGGGGGTCGCGGGGGCGTGAGCCGTCCGGGGGTCCCGCCGGGCGGGACCCTGGATGGCGTTACGGGCGTGCCGTCGCGCATGATCGTCGTACGGGGACCGCGGTCCGGTCCCCGGGGTGGTCGTGAGGCGAACGGGAGACGGGTGTGGTGGCGGAACAACGGGTCGTGGACGCCGGACCGCCCCCGGGCGGCGGTCTGTCGCGCCGGGTGCTGGGCTCCGAGACCCTCATCGTGCTGGCGCTCTCGCTCGGCGCGAGCGCGGTCTCCTCGCTCATCAGCTTCGTCGGCTCGCTGACCAGGCCCGGCGCCCTCAAGGAGCAGGCGGCCACCCTCAACGGCTCGTACGCCCCGGGGCGACCCTGGCTCGACCTCACCTGGCAGCTCTTCGGCATCGCCACGGCCCTCGTGCCGGTGGTGCTCGTGGCCCATCTGCTCATGCGGGAGGGCTCCGGGCTGCGGGCCATCGGCTTCGACCGGACCCGGCCGTGGCCCGACCTCGGGCGCGGGGCGCTGGTGGCGGCCGGCATCGGCAGCGCGGGCCTCGCCTTCTACCTCGTGGCGCGGGCCTCCGGCTTCAACCTCACGGTGGTGCCCGAGTCGCTGCCGGACGTGTGGTGGAAGTACCCCGTCCTGATCCTGTCGGCGGTGCAGAACTCCGTCCTGGAGGAGGTCATCGTCGTCGGCTATCTGCTGCGCCGGCTGGACCAGTTGGGCTGGTCGCCGATGGCCGCGCTGGCGGCGAGCTCGGTGCTGCGCGGCTCCTACCACCTCTACCAGGGCGTCGGCGGCTTCATCGGCAACATGGTGATGGGCGTCGTCTTCGTGCTGCTCTACCGCCGCTGGGGGCGGGTGGGGCCGCTGGTGGTCGCCCACGCGCTGCTCGACATCGTGGCCTTCGTGGGCTACGGGCTGCTGGCGGGGAAGGTGGACTGGCTGCCCACCGTGTGAGCGCGGGGAGACCGGAGGGGCGTACGGCATCGGCCGTACGCCCCTCCGGCGTGCCGGGGCGGGGTCAGGCGCGCAGCTCGCCCTCGATGACGGTCACCGCGTGGCCGGTCAGATGGGTGCGGTCGCCGCGCAGGCGGGTGCGGACCAGGCCCGTGCGGGCGCCGCCCTGGAAGCCGGTGAGCTCGTCGCGGCCGAGGCGGGCCGACCAGTACGGCGCGAGGGCGGTGTGGGCGCTGCCGGTGACGGGGTCCTCGTCGATGCCGACGGAGGGGAAGAAGCCGCGCGAGACGAAGTCGTAGCCGTTCTCGGGGGCGGCGGCGAGCGCGGTCGCGATCACGCCGCGCGAGGAGTGGGCCTTGAGCGCCGCGTGGTCGGGGGCGAGCCCTCGGACGGTGGCCTCGTCGCGCAGTTCGACCACGAGGTCGCCGACGTGGGCGGCGGTGTCGTGGACGGCGAGGATCTCGGCGCCGAGCGCCTCGGCCAGGCCGTCCGGGGTCGGGACCGGGGTGAGCGAGGAGGTCGGGAAGTCCATGGTGATCGCGCCGTCCGCCCCGGTGGCGGCGCCGAGGACGCCCGAGCGGGTCGCGAAGCGGACGGGGCCGGTCGCCGCGCCGGTGGTGTGCAGGACGTGGGCGGTGGCGAGGGTGGCGTGGCCGCACATGTCGACCTCGGTGGTCGGGGTGAACCAGCGCAGCGCCCAGTCGGCCTCGCCGCCGGCCGGCAGGGGGTGCGCGAAGGCGGTCTCGGAGAGGTTGACCTCGGCGGCCACCTTGCGGAGCCAGTCGTCCTCCGGGAAGGAGTCGGCGGAGTCGAGGAGGAGGACTCCGGCGGGGTTGCCGGAGAACGGCCGGTCGGTGAAGGCGTCGACGATTCGGATGCGCATGTCCCGGACCGTACCGGCGCCCGGAGGGGGCGGGCGAAGGCCAATCCGGGATCTCTGGACCGGTCGGGAGCGCGGTCGGGCAGTCGGTGGGTTGCTCGCCGAACAGTTCCGATATATCGTTGAGGCATCGCGACAGTTCGACGATGGAATCTCACGGAAGGAGCGTTGCGATGCGTTCACATGGACACGACCACGAGTTCGGTCACGGCCACGGTGCCGGGCGCGGTAACTGCGGGCCCGGACCGCGGGGCGACTTCGAGGGACGGCGTGCCGCCTTCGGGCCCTTCGGCCCCGGTTTCGGCGGCGGGCCCGGCTTCGGCGGCGGCCCCTTCGGCCGCGGCCGCGGCGGCGGCCGGGGGAGGGCGCGGCGCGGTGACGTGCGCGCCTCGATCCTGGCGCTGCTCAAGGACCGCCCGATGCACGGCTACGAGATGATCCAGGAGATCGGCGAGCGCAGCGGCGGGGCCTGGAAGCCCAGCCCCGGCTCGGTCTACCCGACGCTCCAGCTGCTGGAGGACGAGGGGCTGATCGTCAGCGCGAGCGAGGGCGGCAAGAAGCTCTTCTCGCTCACCGACGCCGGGCGCCAGGAGGCCGAGGCCGCGCCGGACGCCCCCTGGGAGGAGGCCGGCCGAGGGGTCGACTGGGAGGCCGTCAACGAGATCCGGCAGGCCGGTTTCGGCCTGATGGAGGCGTTCGGCCAGGTCTGGAAGACCGGCAGCGCCGAGCAGCGGACGAAGGCCGTCGAGGTCATCAACGAGGCCCGGAAGAAGCTGTACCTCATCCTCGCCGACGAGGGCTGAGCCGGCGGCGGACCTCCCGGCACGGGGCAGGGCCCCTCGGTGGCACACGCCACCG